>JAWOAO010000302.1:0-7821 GCA_046498485.1 Marinobacter sp.
CTGCACGAGGGCCAGGACAAAACCTGCCTGCCTATGGAGCGCGGAGAAAAAGGCTGGTTCTGTCTGGAAACCGACCGTGCCAAAGCCGGCTCCCTGTACAGTTTCCGCATCCCGGGAGCTGAGTGCGTACCCGACCCAGCCTCGCGCTTTCAGCCAGCGGATATCCACGGACCGAGTGAAGTCATTGACCCTTATGCTTTTGCCTGGGAGGACGGGGAATGGCAAGGCCGGCCCTGGCACGAAGCCGTCATCTACGAGTTGCACACCGGAACCTTCAGCAGCGGCGGTGATTATCAGGGCATCGAAGAAAAGCTCGATTACCTGGCAGAGCTTGGTATTACTGCCATTGAGCTTATGCCGCTGTCGGATTTTCCAGGACGCTGGAACTGGGGCTACGATGGCGTTCTGCCCTTTGCGCCGGACCACACTTATGGCCGGCCCGAGCAGCTGAAAAGCCTGATTCAGGCCGCGCACCAGCGCCAGATCATGGTCTTTCTGGACGTTGTCTACAATCATTTCGGACCTGACGGCAACTACCTGCACTGTTATGCGCCTGATTTTTTTACCGAGCGCCATCAGACCCCATGGGGCGCAGCGATCAATTTCGACGATAAAAACAGCCAGACTGTCCGGGAGTTTTTTATCCATAGTGCGCTTTACTGGCTGGAGGAATACCATCTGGATGGCCTGAGGCTGGATGCCGTCCACGCCATCCAGGACGATTCCAGTCCATCCTTCCTTGAGGAGCTCGCCACTCGGGTTCATGAGGGGCCTGGCGGCAAGCGCCAGATCCATCTGGTGCTTGAGAACGACGGCAATTCCGCCCATTATCTTGCCCGTACGCCCGAGCTTTCGCCCCGCTTTTATACGGCCCAGTGGAATGACGACATTCACCACGCGCTGCACCTGATGCTCACCGGCGAGGGCGATGGCTACTATGCCGACTATACCCGGAAGTCGAACTGGTTTTTGGGTCGGTGTCTTGCTGAGGGCTTTGCCTACCAGGGAGAAGTTTCTCGTTATCGGGGCAACGCGCCCCGGGGTGAGCCGAGCACGACGCTTCCTCCCGAGGCCTTTGTTTCCTTCCTGCAAAATCACGATCAGGTGGGCAATCGCGCCTTCGGAGAACGGATTGATGCGCTCGCCTCGCCCGCAGCCATTGCGGCCGCCGCAGCGGTGCGTCTGCTGGCTCCCCAGCCACCGCTTCTGTTCATGGGCGAAGAATTCGGGGCGACAACGCCGTTTCAGTTTTTTTGTGATTTTTCCGGAGAGCTCGCCGAAGCGGTGACCTCAGGGCGCAAAGCCGAATTTTCCCGATTTGACCGTTTTTCGGCAGCCGGGGAGAAAGACCCCCTCCCCGACCCGAATTCCGAACGGACCTTCCTGCAGAGCAAACTGGAGTGGGACTGCCTTGTTTCGCCCCACCATGCCGACCGCCTCCGCCATTTCAGCGACCTGCTGGCTTTACGGGCGAAACTTTACCGTAAAAAGGGCCATCAGCCCCTGCCGGGCGCCGGTACGTTCCACGAGCTGGGTGACACGGCTCTCCAGGTGACCTGGCAATTAAGAAACGGCTCCAGCCTTACGATGCTGATCAATCTCGGGCCCCATCCCTGCTCCCTACCCGGCCCCGGGCCGGATCCGGAAGACCGGGTATATTACCTCCCTGCCGAGCTGCCGGAGGCTCTGCACAACGGAAACCTGCTGCCCTGGTCGGTTGCCGTTTTTCTCGCGTCGGCCGGTGACGCAAATGCTATTCCCAGTGCTACCTATCGACTCCAGCTCAACAAGGATTTCACCTTACGCGATGCCAAAGAGCTGATCCCCTACCTCCATGACCTGGGCATCAGTCACTGTTACTGCTCACCCTACCTGAAGGCGCGGTCTGGCAGCAGCCACGGCTATGACATTGTTGACCACAGTGAACTCAATCCCGAAATTGGCAGCCGGGCAGATCTCGACGCTTTCGTCACAAAACTCAAAGAGCGGGGTATGGGGCATATCCTCGACATGGTACCCAACCACATGGGCGTGATGGCGGACGACAACATCTGGTGGCTGGATGTTCTGGAAAATGGTCCGGCTTCGCAGTTTGGAAACTTTTTCGACATCGACTGGACGCCCCTGCGCCGGGGCATGAACAACCAGGTTCTGGTACCCGTGCTCGGGGACCATTACGGCGATGTACTTGATCAAAAGCAGCTGAAGCTCGGCTTTGACCAGCACCAGGGCACTTTTTCGGTGCATTATTATGAACATCGTTTCCCGATTGATCCGCGCCAGTACCCGCTTATTCTCAATCGGCAGGCGGGCAAATTGAACAAACGTTTCGAGAGTGAGGTGCTTGCGCTGGCGGAATTTCAGAGCCTCGTGACGGCTCTTGAGAACCTCCCCCCTCGCAGCAGCACTCTGGAAGATGAGCTGACGGCACGCCATCGTGACAAGGAATTCCTCAAACAGCGGCTCAAAGCGCTGCATGAGAACAGCCCCGCCCTCCAGCAACACCTGAAGAGTGTCGTTCGGGCGATCAACAATTTTGAAGCTCTGGGCCGCGAGATCAGCAGCCCTATGCATGAGCTGCTTGAGGCCCAGGCCTATCGACTGGCCTACTGGCGAGTTGCCGCTGACGAAATCAACTACCGCCGGTTTTTCGACATCAATGATCTTGCCTGTCTGCGCCAGGAAGAACCGGCGGTTTTCGAAAACACCCATCGCCTTGCACTTGACCTTGTCCGGGAGGGAAAGGTTCAGGGCCTGCGGATAGACCATCCCGATGGATTGTACGACCCGGCACAGTATTTTCATCGTCTGCAAGGCGCCGGGCCAGTCTATCTCATCGCCGAAAAGATTCTCAGCAAAGGAGAACGACTGCGGCGGGACTGGCCCATTCACGGCACCACGGGTTATGAATTCGCGGCCGATTGCACCGGTCTGTTTATCGATCCGGATAGCGCAGATGAAATGCAGAACATCTACGAAGCCTTTGTCGGCCACAGAATGGAATTTCAGGACCTCTGTTATCGCTCGAAAAAGCTGATCGTCCAGACGTCGCTTGCCAGCGAAATGGCGGTGCTTGCCAATCAGCTTGCCCGTATTGCCGATGCCGACCCGCACACCCGGGACTTTACCCTGAATGGTCTGAGGCAAGCTCTTACCGAGGTGGTCGCTTGTTTTCCGGTGTATCGCACCTACATCACGGATCGCGGCGTTACTGAGGAGGATCGCGACCAGGTAGACCGCGCGATCCAGGATGCTATGGGGAGAAGCCGGGCGGCGGATATCACCGCATTCCGTTTCATCCGGGACGCCCTGCTTCTCGAGTTCTGTGAAGGCCAGCCGGAAGCCCTGCGCCAACGGCTGATCCGGTTCTCAATGAGCTTTCAACAGTATACCTCCCCAGTCATGGCCAAGGGCCTGGAGGACACCGCACTTTACATTTACCACAGGCTGGTTGCGCTCAATGAAGTGGGTGCTGAACCGGGCATTTTCGGCGTCAGTGCTGCGGCATTTCACCAGGCGAACCGTGAGCGCCAGGCCAACTGGCCGCACAGCATGATCGATACCTCCACCCACGATAGCAAGCGGTCTGCCGATACCCGCGCACGCATAGGGGTTCTTTCCGAAATTGCGGAGCAATGGCGGGAGAAGGTCAATCACTGGACCGCCATGAATGCTTGCTACAAACACCAGGATAACGGCCGCGCCTGGCCCGATAAAAACACCGAATACCTGCTGTATCAGACCCTGATCGGTGCCTGGCCCCTGGAGTCACTGTCTGCCATTGACATGGCAGCGTTCAGGGCGCGGATACGGGACTACATGCTCAAGGCGGCCAAGGAAGCCAAGCAGCACACCTCCTGGATTAACGGCAATGCGGGTTATGAGGAAAGCCTGTCCAGATTCATCGAGGCCATACTGGATCCGGAAAACTCAGGGTTTCTGCAGGACTTCACGGGGTTTCAGACATCGGTCAGCAACCTGGGGATGTACGTCAGCCTTGCCCAGGTTCTGCTCAAACTGACAGCGCCTGGTGTGCCGGATATCTATCAAGGGGATGAGCTCTGGAACTTCAGCCTGGTGGATCCGGACAACCGGCGGCCGGTGGACTATAAGCAGCGCAGGGCAATTCTGCAGCAACTGAAGAGGCAGTTTGACACGGATCCGATCGATCATACTGCGCTTTCGGCGCTGATCGACGACATGTCAGACGGCCGCATCAAAAGCTATGTTATCTGGAAGTGTCTGTCCCTGCGGCATCAGCATCGGGAGTTGTTCAGCGATGGCAGCTATGCTGCGTTGCAGACCAGAGGCGACCATGCAGACAATCTGTTCGCGTTTACCCGAGAGCACAAGGGCGACATGCTGATCGCGGTGGTGCCGAGGTTGCTCGGGCGCCTGCCAGCTACAACATCCGGCGGCTCCGGCAATCTGGCGAGCCGCCTGGACTGGGGGAACTCCGGTGTCGAGTTATCCGAACAACTCGCCAGCCGTGGCTACCGGAACTGTCTGACCGGCCAGCCTGTGCAGGTAACGTCGACCGGGAACACGCCCGTTCTGATGGCGGGGCAGCTGTTCGCTGAGTTCCCGGTGGCACTGCTGGTTTCCCAAGCCCGGGCGTGAAAGAAACGCTGTTTTCGGCCGGCGCGCGCAGCCGCGTCACAGGCCGTGAGGATAATCCTGTCCCAGCATCTCTGGTGTTACCAGCACAACCCCTCCCGGACTAACGTAGAACCGTTCGCGATCCGCCTCCGGGTCAAGGCCGATGCAGGTTCCTGCCGGAATCTGACAGCCGCGGTCGATGATTGCCTTGTGAATCTGGCAGTTCCGGCCGATATCAACATAAGGAAAAATCACCGAGTCGCTTACTTCGCTGAAGGAATGCACCATCACTCCGGAAAACAGGATGGAAGTTCTCACCACGGCCCCGGACACAATGCAGCCTCCCGACACCATCGAGTCGACTGCCATGCCCCGCCGCCCGTCTTCATCAAAGACAAACTTGGCCGGGGGCAGCTGCTCCTGGTAGGTCCATATCGGCCACTCCGGATCGTAAAGGTTCAGCTCGGGACTGACCCCGATCAGCTCCAGGTTGGCTTTCCAGAGCGCATCGACCGTGCCCACATCCCGCCAATAGGCGCCGGCTTCCCGGGCCGGATCGCGAAAAGGAAAAGCGACAACCTTGAGCCTTCCTATAATGGAGGGAATGATGTCTTTGCCAAAATCATGGGATGACGTAGACAGCTCATAATCACGCTCCAGCTCCTCGAAAAGCACACGAGTGCTGAATACGTAAATGCCCATGGAGGCCAGGGTTCGGCCTGGCTTGTCAGGCAGCTCCTTCGGATGCTCAGGTTTTTCCAGGAATTCGGTAACACGGTAATTATTGTCCACTGACATCACGCCAAAAGCCGAAGCCTCCTCCACCGGGACCTCCACGCAGCCCACGGTCACGTCCGCCCCTTCCTCCACGTGGGCCGCCAGCATGGTGCCATAGTCCATCTTGTAAACATGATCGCCCGCCAGGATCAGCACATACTCCCGCTGGTGGCTTTTGATGATGTCGAGGTTCTGCATGACAGCATCCGCGGTGCCCTCGTACCAGGACGTCTCTATTCGCTGTTGGGCCGGAAGCAGCTCCACGAAATCGTTCATCTCACCGCGCAAGGAACTCCAGCCACTCTGGATATGACGGATCAGTGAATGGGCCTTGTACTGCGTCAAAACACCCACCCGGTTTATCCCTGAATTGACGCAATTTGAAAGCGGGAAGTCGATTATCCGGAATTTTCCACCAAACGGCACGGCAGGTTTTGCCCGCCAGTTAGTGAGGTCATGGAGGCGGCTGCCCCGGCCTCCGGCAAGTACCAGGGCGAGTGTCTGACGGGCCAGACGACTTACGAAACGCTTCTCTGCGAGCATGATGAGTCCTTCCTTTGCATGGTTTTTTTTGTTGATTGCCTTTACTCGGGGCCGAGCACCACTACCCCCAAGGGCGGCAGCGTGAGACAGAGGCTGGCTGGCTGGCCGTGAAGCGGAATATCTTCGGCCACCAGCTGGCCGTCGTTCCCAACATTGCTACCGCCGTAGATCGCGGCATCGCTGTTGAACAGTTCCACCCAGGCTCCCACCCGGGACAAGCCAACCCGATAGTCGCTGTGGGTGAGGGGCGTCATATTGGCAATGACAAGTACCGGGTTGCCCAGCTGATCAAAGCGCAGCCAGGCAAATACGCTGTTTTTCCGGTCATCCCCGATCACCCACTGGAACCCCTCCGGCACCGCGTCAGCCTGATGCAGTTCCGGGTTTTCTCGGTAAAGGTGATTGAGTTCCCGCACCAGATCCTGTATCCCTTTGTGCCTCGGATAGCTGAGCAGCGGCCAGTCCAGCTCGTGATCATGGTTCCACTCCCGCCACTGACCGAACTCACAGCCCATGAACAGCAACTTTTTGCCCGGATGGGTCCACATAAAAGAGAGATAGGCTCTGAGATTGGCAAACTGCTGCCATTCATCACCCGGCATTTTTCCGATCAGGGAGCCTTTACCGTGGACCACTTCATCGTGGGAGATGGGCAGGACGAATTTTTCTGAAAAGGCATAGATCAGGCCAAAGGTCAGTTTGTCGTGGCGCCAGCTGCGGTAGAGCGGATCCTCGGCTATATACTCGAGCGTGTCGTGCATCCAGCCCATATTCCATTTGTAGGTAAACCCAAGCCCGCCCTCGACAGTGGGTGCAGTGACGCCGGGCCAGGCCGTAGACTCCTCTGCGATCACCTGGGCGCCCGGCACATCCTCGCTTACCACATCATTGAGGTGGCGAAGAAAGTCCACGGCCTCCAGGTTTTCCCGTCCGCCATAGGCATTGGGAATCCATTCGCCTTCTTTGCGGGAATAATCCCGGTGCAGCATGGACGCAACCGCATCCACTCTCAGGACATCAACATGGTAATCCCGTAACCACTGCAGCGCGGAGGACAGCATGAAGCCATGCACCTCACGCCGGCCAAGATTGTAGATGTAGGTATCCCAATCCTGGTGAAAGCCCTCGAAGGGATGCTCGTATTCATACAGGGCGGTACCGTCAAAACGGCCGAGGCCATGGCGGTCCGTGGGAAAGTGCGCAGGCACCCAGTCGAGAATGACACCCAGCCCGGCGCGATGGCAGGAATCAACAAACGCAGCAAAGTCACGGGTATTGCCAAAACGGCCGCTCGGAGCAAACTGGCTCAGGGGCTGATAGCCCCAGGAACCACCAAAAGGATGCTCCATGGGGGAGTACCCGCCGCACAGCCTGAGGAAGGATGACATGCCTCATAGCTTCCACGTAGCTCATCCCTAACGACCGGGCAGCCTCCATCTGCCCGCGCTCAATCGATTCAATCCCCCCCCGAAACACCTCGGCTACGTAAGCTGCGTACCCCACGGCAAGTCCCAGGATTGCTGCCGGCAAACCTTGTAAATTGAGACCTGTCCATCCGCGTAATTTGGGGACAATCACAAAACCTGTATACAAAATGATCACCAGAATGGGTAAACCGCGCATCACTTCTACATAAAGGGTAGAAAAAGCATAAAAAATCGGGTTATCAGAGACCCGCATTAATCCTAAAAATAAACCCACAAAAAGGGCAATCCCATAGGAGATCACCGTCACCCTCAGGGTCAAACCCATCCCCACCCCGACAAAACGAATGACTTTCAAATAGGTTTCCGAGGTCAGGATCGAGATCCCGATCACCAACCCCACCATGGCCAGGATGATGGCCCACCAGGGGATGCGGGACCAATTAATGGGGATTTTTTCTTCCAACTTAGCTTTTGT
>JAWOAO010000272.1:0-5421 GCA_046498485.1 Marinobacter sp.
TGCCTTGATTCACATGGACGACGCCGCCCGCCTGATGCGCACCGGTGGCCGGGCTGAAGGTGTGCGGCTGCTGGTGGATGACCTGTTCGCCGCGCCTCGGGTGGTCAATCAGGTGGCGCAGGATCTCGGCGGTCGTTTTTACGTTTCTGACTGGACGCGCACGCACGGCAACCTGTTCCAGGCGATCCGCATGGAAAAGACAATGATTGGCGTGCTGCTGATGTTCATCGTGGCCGTGGCTGCGTTCAATATCGTTTCTACCCTGGTGATGGTGGTCACTGACAAGACCGCGGACATTGCGATTCTCCGCACCATGGGTGCTACACCGGGACGGGTTATGCGGATCTTCATCATCCAGGGTGCGGTAATCGGGGTATTCGGCACCTTGATGGGAACGGCGCTGGGTATTGTCGGCGCGTTGAATATCAGTGCCTTCATCGCCTGGCTTGAGAAGCTGATGGGGCATCAGTTCCTGAGCTCGGATGTCTATTTTATCAGCTACCTGCCGTCCCAGTTGCAATGGGATGACGTGGCTATTATCAGTGGTGCCGGGCTGGCCTTGAGCCTGCTGGCAACCATCTACCCGGCATGGCGGGCGTCAAGAATCGACCCGGCGGAGGCATTGCGTTATGAGTAATCCTGAACGAAGCGCAGGCAAGCCCCTGGTGATCGACTGTCGTCAAGTAACCCGAACCTATTCCGAAGGGCCGGAAATACTGACTATTTTCTCCGACATTTCGCTGGAAGTGACGGCCGGAGAAACGGTGGCCATCGTCGGCAGTAGCGGTGCCGGCAAGACCACGTTGCTGAACCTGTTGGGTGGTCTGGATCGTCCGTCCTCCGGACAGATCCACATCTGCGGGGAAGATATTCACCGGCTATCGGAGGCCGGGCGGGCCCGGTTCCGTAACGCTCACCTTGGTTTTGTGTATCAGTTTCATCATTTGCTCCCGGAGTTTTCGGCGCTGGAGAACGTGATGATGCCTTGCGCTTTGGGAGGGCAGCCACTGGCAACCGCCAAAACCAAGGCCGAGTCGTTACTGGTGAAGGTTGGCCTTGGAGAACGTTTGAAGCACAAGCCGTCGGAACTGTCGGGCGGTGAACGCCAGAGAGTGGCCATAGCCCGCGCTTTGGTTAACGAACCGGACTGCGTGCTGATGGACGAGCCCACCGGCAATCTGGATGAGCACACAGGTGAGGGCATAAGGGCATTGATCGAGGAGCTCAGGAACCAGTCGGGCATTGCCTTTGTGATGGTCACCCATGATATGAAAATGGCCCGGAGCCTGGGCCGGGTGTTGCGGCTTGAGCAGGGTAGGCTCGTTCAGGAAACCTGATTACGGGCTTGTTTGCGGGCTTTTCTGGCATGACGACGAAGCTGCCAGTCGGTGCGGATTTTGCGCCGCCAGAGAAACTGGATAACCAGATAGGCGGTGCAACCGGTTAGGGTAGCGACCACGAGCGAGCCAACATAAAGCGGCACGCCAATGTCCATCAGGCGGTCGCTCAGCCAGGACCAGGATAATTGAAATTCGAAAGCCAGCACCGGCCGATCGAGTATCCAGGCACCGACTTTGTAGTTGAAATAGAAAATCGGTGGCATGGTCAGCGGGTTGCTGATCCAGACCAGAACCACAGACAAAGGCAGGTTGGCATTAAACCAGATCGCCATCAATGCGGCGGCCAGCATCTGGAAGGGCATGGGTACAAAGCTGAGGAAGATGCCGATCAGAAAGGCGCGAGTCACGCCGTGACGATTGATGTGCCAGAGATTCGGCTCATGAAGTACATCGCCCAGAAAACGCAATGATTCAATCGATTGCACTTTTTCAGGGGTGGGCAGATACCGCTTGATGAACTTCTTGGGCATCGGAAGTTCGGCCTGTTACTTCGCCATGAATATTATCCGGCACGACATCGGTGCCAGGCCTACGCATTGGAGGACATGGATTGTCCGATCTGCATTGCAATGATCAAACGCCTGAAAAGAGCGCGCGTGGCGCTTCCTGGACTATCGCGTTCTCGTGCGGCGTCATCTTACTGTATCAGCTGACAGTTTTACCACCGTATCCGTGGCTGGTTCTGGCTATATCCGTGGTTGCCGGAATCGCAGTATTCAGCAAGTTAGCAAGCTTGAGGCGGCCCTGCCAATGGGTGGCATTACTTATGCTGGGGTTGGCCTGGGCCAGCTGGCACGCCGACGCCCGGCTGGCCGAGCGTTTGCCGGGTGAGCTGGAAGGCGCGCGGCTGTCGGTATCCGGCTATCTCTGTGATCTGCCCCAGCCCGGCAGCTTTAATAGTCTGAGGTTCAGTCTTTGCGTGTCCCGTTGGCACGATCTTGACGATTGGATCGATGTTCAAAACCTTCCCCACAAAATCCGGTTGTCCTGGTATGGCCGCGATGGCCAACCCCTTCCTGATCATCTGCTCAAACTGGAGGTGGTGCTTAAGCGACCCCATGGCACCTTGAATAGTGAGGGTTTCCGTTACGAAGACTGGCTGTTTCGCCATGGTTACCGGGCAACCGGAACAGTCAGACAGGTCAATCACGAAGCTTCTGTTCATTGCGGATGGCATTGCCGTTACCATCGGTGGCATCAGTCCGTGGCCGTTTCTGCCCATCAGCTGTTTTCCGAAGCCCGGCACTACCCTCTGATTGCCTCGTTGCTGATCGGTGATCGTAGTCATCTGAGTGACGAACACTGGCAGACGCTCAGAGCAACCGGGACCCTCCATCTTGTCGCCATCTCCGGGCTTCATCTGGGCCTGGTGGCCATTGGCGCGGGATTGATTGCGCGCAGGCTGGCCCTGGCCGTCCCTGCCCGCTGGGGCGGGGAACGTGCAAGACGCAGAGCGGCGTTTGTTGTGGTGCTGGTTGCCTGCCTGTTCTATGCCCTGGTCGCCGGGTTTTCAGTGCCCACCCGGCGTGCTCTGATCATGGTGGTGGTTGGCGGCTGGCACCTTCTGCTGGCACGTGAAGTGAGCGTCTGGCGACCGTTTGCGGTGGCTCTGTTTCTGGTGCTGGTACTGGACCCCTTTGCGCCGCTGGATCAGGGCTTCTGGTTGTCGTTCGGCGCTGTCGGTGTGCTGTTACTGGTCTTTTCCGGCAGGCTGGGCAGCCCGGGTTGGCTGAAAGGGTTGTTGCTTGCCCAGTTGGCCGTGTTTGCGGGCCTGTGGCCGTTGCTGGCAGGGTTAGGGCAATCCCAGCCGGTGGCCGGTTTGCTCGCAAATACACTGGCGATCCCCTGGGTGTCTCTGGTGGTTATGCCGGTGTTGTTTGCCGGGACATTGCTGGTGCTGATTTCTGACGGGGCGATGACCGATTGGGTGATCCGGGCTTTTGATTTGGTTCTCGGCCTGCTGATGGCCTGGCTGGAATGGCTAGAGGACTTGGCGGCCCCCGTCAGCGCGCTGACTCCGACGGCTTCACCGGTTCTGTTGGCGATGCTGGCAGGGGTTGTATTGCTGTTGCTCCGTTACCCGGACCGATACGTTCGCCTGATGGCAGCGGGGTTGATTGCTGTCTGGGTGGTGCTGGCGGCCGGAACCCGTGAAGCGCCGTCAAATCCGGTTGTTGACCGGCCTGAAATCCGGGTCTGGGACGTCGGGCAGGGGTTATCGGTTCTGGTGCGGGTTGGTGACAACGTTCTGGTTTACGATACCGGCCCGGAAGTACGTGCTGTGTTTTCTGCGGTTGAGTCCACGCTGATTCCCAATTTGCAGGCTTTGGCGGTGCGGACAATTGACTATCTGGTACTCAGTCATGGTGACAGTGACCATGCCGGTGGGCTTGGGCAACTGACGACGAGGTTTGCTGTCGGTTTGATCAGCAGTGGCGAGCCGGAGGTTGTTACCGACAAGTTGCTCAGCGATTCCGTGTTCGCAGCAGAGCCATGCCCCTCAGAAAACTTCCGCTGGCAAGGTCTGTCCTTCGAATTCTGGCGCTCGAATTCCGGGCGGTCAGGCAACGATGCGTCCTGCGTTCTGCGCATCCACCACCCGGAGTCATCAACTGACTTTTGGTTAACCGGGGATATCAGCCACCGGGTAGAAACCGAAATGCTCGGGTCGGGTGGTGTCGCCTGGTTCGATCAGGCCGTTGCGCACCGGATGGTGCTGGCGCCCCATCACGGCAGCAAAACGTCCTCCTCCCGGGCCTGGGTGGAGGCATTAAGCGCTGACCGGGTGCTTTATACCGCCGGTTATCGTCATCGTTACGGGCACCCGCACCCGGACGTTGCAGGTCGATACCGGGCTGCAGGGGTGCCGGCACTCAATACCGCCTGCTCCGGTGAGATCGTAATTACTCTTGGCCGAGATGGCCCGGAAATCAGTGAACTACGGCATTCTGCCCCATTCTGGATAGGTGGCCCCGGGCTCACCCGTGACCAATGTAATAGTCTGTGACATTCCGGTTGTGGCCTCAACCGGCAGCTATGCTAAAGTAGCGCCGCTTGTAACTAATCTGGGAGATCAAGCGTGTTCGAGCTGTTCAAAGCCGGTGGCATCCTGATGGTGCCGATTGTTGCCTGTTCCATCCTGGCGCTTGCCATCATTCTGGAGCGATTCTGGACTCTGCGGCCCTCAAGGGTAGCGCCAGCCCAGTCGATCAACGAACTCTGGCGCTGGATCAAGAAAAAAGAACTCAATGGGCGCAAGCTCAAGGCGCTTCAGGGGTCTTCTCCTCTCGGGCGTATTCTCGCGGGCGGGTTGATCAATGCCAAGCACGGCCGGGATATCATGAAAGAAAGTATTGAGCATGAGGCCAGTCAGGTTGTTCATGAACTCGAACGCTTCCTGAACCCTCTGGGTACCATCGCTACGATTACGCCGTTGCTGGGCTTGCTTGGCACCGTGATTGGTATGATCAAAGTTTTCGCCGAGATCCAGTTGGCGGGCGTTGGCAATGCCGGCAACCTTGCCGGTGGTATTTCCGAAGCACTGATCACCACGGCCTCTGGCCTGAGTGTCGCTATCCCGGCACTGATCTGCCACCGTTATTTCATCCGCCGCGTTGATGAACTGGTGGTCAACATGGAGCAGGAAGCCATCAAACTGGTGGAAGTGGTTCATGGTGACCGTGAAATCGACGTGGAAGGAGCCTGAACGCCGTGAAGTTCAAGCGCCAGAGAAGCCAGGAAGTCGGGGTCGACCTGACGCCATTGATTGATGTGGTGTTCCTGCTGCTGATTTTCTTTATGGTGTCCACCACCTTTACCCGTGAAAGCCACCTGCAGGTGGAGCTGCCGTCAGCCAGTGCGGAGCCGGCGTCGCCATCAGAGCTGCGCCAGATCGACGTTGTCATTAACGCCGAGGGCCAGTACATTCTCAACGAGAGAACGCTGGTCAACAATCGTCGTGAAACCCTCGAGCGGGGTATCAGGGAATTGGCGGAGGGAGACAGTGATCTGCCATTTATCA
>JAWOAO010000347.1:0-5151 GCA_046498485.1 Marinobacter sp.
CGATGAACGCATTGGCTGAGTATTATCCGCAGGCCACCCTGTTTTTTGTGCTGACCTCGACCTATGGCGACGGCGACGCGCCGGCGTCCGCTCGGTAGTTTATGGCCAGGCTCAGTGATTTCAGGGGCGAAAAGACTCTGCAATACGCTGTGCTGGGTTTTGGTGACCGGCAGTTCTCGAACTTCTGTCAGTTTGCGCTGAATGTGGATGCGGCACTCGCCAGTAAAGGGCTGAGCCGACTGCATCCCGTCGAGCTGATTGATCGGTGTTCCGCTTCGCAATTCAGCGAGTGGGGAGACAAGATCAGTGGGATTGTCGGGACGCCGCTTGCGCTGAGCTACGACCCGCTGCCGCTGCCCAGGGTAAAGCTGGAATTGGTAGAGCGGGCGGATTACGGGCTGGCGGTGCAGGCCCCTACCAGTATCCTGCGCTTCAAGGCGGCAGAGCCGGGCCGCGGTTGGTGGCAAAAGTGGCTGCCCCGAGCCCCTGAAACGCTGCCAGCATTCGAAGCGGGCGATCTGCTGGGCGTTATGCCGCCGCACGGCCAGGCGCCGCGTTTCTACTCGCTGGCATCTTCTGTCACTGACGGGGTTCTGGAGATATGCGTGCGTAAACAGCCGGGCGGTCTTTGCTCCGGCTATTTGCACGAGCTCAGACCGGGTGATCGTGTTGATGGCTTTATCCGCCACAATCCAGGCTTCCGGCCAGCTACTGGTAACACGCCGGTTATTCTGATCGGAGCCGGTGCAGGGATTGGTCCGCTGACCGGTTTTATCCGGAAAAATACCGAACGTCATCCTATGTTCCTGTATTGGGGTGGGCGCAATGCGCAATCCGATTTTCTCTATCAACCCGAGCTGGGGCGTTACCTTGACGACCATCGGCTGACCGGGCTGAATACCGCGTTCTCCCGGTCTGATGAACGCGCTTACGTTCAGGATAAGCTCAGGCAGGATCAGGTCGCTGTACGCCAGATGATTGAAAAGGGAGCTCAGATTCTGGTCTGCGGTGGCCGGGATATGGCCGCAGGGGTAGGGCAGGTCATTGAAGACATTGTCAAACCCCTGGCAACCGATGTGGAAACACTCAGAGCCCAGGGGCGTTATCTGGAAGATGTTTACTGAGCCTGGGCTTATCAGCGAACGGAGGCATACGCCTGATTTACGCCCCGCCATTCGAGGCATAAATCAGGTATTGGATGGCCCGGACTGGCCTGCCCGGGCTATCGGGTTGAGCGCTGGCTCATGACGCCGGCGGCGGCACAGATCAAACCGATCAGCACGATGGTGGCAACCACCCATGTCGGTACATAGAAGGTGTTATACACATCCCAGCCCAACAGTTTCAGTACCTCTGAAAACTGTGTTGTTGCCCCAACCAGGTGTCCACCGATGGTGCCGGTCGTGGCAAAGATGGACATGCCGGTGAGCGCCAGGACCACCAGCACCCAGCGGCGAGCGCCGTCAAAAGCACCACTGCCGGCGCGCCAGACCAGAACGGTCAGCATGGTGAAGATGCCCAGTGACCAGAGTGCGGTCAAAATGTGGTTTCGGGTAAGCGGACTGGCGAGGGCAGCCTCGAGAGGCCATACCAGAAAACCACTGGCGACGGTGATTGCAGCAGCCAGCAGGCTCAGCACAAGGACCGGAAGCAGGGCTTCACGGCTGATGTCGGCAAGCCTGCCGTTAAAGAAACTGCCCATAAGGATCATGAGTGTTGCCAGAGCCCAGAATCCGAGAGGAAAGTGGACGAGCATATGGTGAATGCCGGTCATGAGCGTGCTCCTTTTCGGTTGGTGCTTCGGGCGGAGAAGACAGAGAACAGCCCTAGGGTAACGCCAAGCATGGCCAGCAGCCCGGCAATCAGGGTAAGGAGCCACTGGCTGATAATTTCGTTGTTAAATTCCATTTCAATACCGTAGATGGCCAGTTGCCGTTCGCTGTGACGGGCCTGCACGGGGGTTCCGGTTGCAATGTCTTCGGCACCGGCATGAGCCTGGCTGATCAGCAGCGGCCAATTGACCTGGCCGGGGTAGAACAGCGTGACCTCTTTCCAGTTATTGCTCCATTCGGGCTGATCACCGTTAAACGCCACGGCCTGGAGATCTGCCTCCCGGCCCATACCGAGGGACACAGGCAGCGACACCATGTGCCAGCGCCCGCCGGTTGCGTTCCTGTGGATGGCAAAGGCTGCGGAATAAAGCCCCTGGTTTTCCAGGACCTTGTCATCGGTGGGTGCACCGGTATCCAGCTGCCGATAGAGCGTCACATCCCAGTAACCGTCTTTCCAGGTGGCTTCGCTCTGCACCTTGATATCGCCACGGGAGCCTTCGGTCTGGCGAATATAGCGCCGGGGAATGACATCACCGTTCTGCCATTGATGATCCGGATCGAAGGCGACGGCGGTATTTTCGGAAAGGTAGTAAGGGGTGTCGGGGCCGACCTGTCCATTCGGAATCTCGTCAAGTTTCAGGGCGTACTGACCGGTTGTTTCCGGATTGAACATCCACTTGGGCGCGTTTGCCTCTTTGTCCCAGTTGGTGGTGTAAGGGCTGGTGCCGCTGTCACCGCCTCTTTTCTCACCAATCCACTGATCGTCGGACAGGTTCAGCGGATTTGAGCGATGCCCCCGCCAGTGCCAGAGATCCAGGAAATAGCCGGCTTCGCGTTGTGCTTGCAGGGTTTCCGGCGGCTTTACACTGGCCCAGTCGGTTACGTCAATGCGTGTTCCGGGCAGCGACTTGGAGACTTCCTCCGGTGCTTCACTGGTAAAGCCGGCGACGCCGGCGCCAATGGCAATATAACCCCCGTAACGGCTGAAGCCGGGGACACTGCCGTCATCAAGCATCATGGATACCCGATCTTCATGGAAACCTTCCGGGTTTGGTCCGGGCATGCCGCCGCCTTTTCTGACCCAGTCACCGTCCTGATAGACAAGCACATCATGCAGCACGTGCGGCTGATTGGCCGGCCACCGGTAGCGAAAATACACCTGAGTCTCGTTAAATGCCGCTTGCACCTGCATCGGGATGGTCAATTCTTCGGGGATCGAGATGTTGCGGTCTGGGTCGTTCTGGATTACGCCATTACCGTGGGTTATCCAGGCAAGGCCGAGAGCCAGGGGAAGCCCCAGGACTAGCCAGGCAGCGCGACTATTTTTTTCCATGATGATCATCCGTTGTTTTTTTTGGTAAACGAAACCTGAGTTAATACCAATTCAAAGCTGGCATCAATGAGAACCAGATAAATCTGAAACTGATTTTATGATAACAACGTTACAATCTTATTATCATAATAGAAAGGTGGGCTTGCCGTGGGGAGATAATACAATCAGGGCGTGCCGCCCAAGCGAGCAGGCTTTGACGGGTTTTACGCGTGGAAGGTGGCTCTTCAAAGTATTATAATCAAATGATAATTAATCAAACAGGTTGGCTTCAGGTACTTCCATGGAAACAAAAACTGCACGACTGACGGTGCTGATCGATCCGGTGAAAAAGAAAGCCCTTGAAGATTTGTGTGCCGCCCAGGACTTGACGCCCTCGCAAGTGGTCCGGCAATTGATTCGGGACTACCTGGAACAGCACGGTGTCGACTATACCTCCCGTGCCCAGGTTCCGAAGAGGGAAGCGTAGCCGGCTGCAAGAGTGCGCTGACTGGCCCTCCCGGAACACCGGGCCGGGGTTGGTTAGCAGACACTGAAGCTCGTGATGGGTTACAGCGAGCGTTGGCTCAAAACAGAACTTCCGCACGCGTAAAGCCCAACGCGTCCAGCGCTTCAACTGCAGCATCCAGGTTTGCGTAGCTACACACCTGATCATCGTCGGAGATCAGGAAAAAACTTTTGCCGCCTTCTGCTTTAAAAAGTACGACCCACTCGCTCGCATCCGAGGGCGATCTCACGATCTTTATCGAATCAACGCGATTTTTTTCCCGAAGCGCTTCTATCTCGTGTTTTTTCATTGTCTACCGTTTTTTTCAGTGCCGGCAGCAGAACCCACTCGGTGCTCGGGCTGCGCTCGGACAAGTCGGTACCAGAATACGGTGAAATTATAATGATACTCTAATCAAATTATACTGTTTCCAGTAATTGCCCTGGCAGGAAGCATAAACCAATGGATAGCGAGGATGAGGAGCATCACCTACACTGCCAATACGGCAGGGAGAAATCTATGGACAGCAGAATCAATGTAACGTCGCCTTTGGTCATCCTCCACGGCGATGAAATGGCCCAGGTGGCTTTCGAGCAGATTCTCGAAAGATTCGTGACCGCGCGTCTGAACATCCAGCTCGAGGAAATCGACCTGTCCGCGGAACATCGCCTGCTGACCAATGGCCAGGCGGTGATTGATGCCATCGACGCCCTTCAGCGCCATGGCGTGGGGGTGAAGAACGCCGGCATGACCGTCAATCGCGAGCAACTGGAGGAATTGCTTCGCAAACATCCGGATGTGGACTCCGGTAACCTTCATCAACTGGCCACAAAATCCCCCAACGGTGCCATCCGCAAGGGCATCGGCGGCAATATCACCCGTGAAGACATTCAGTTCCGCAACCTCAACATCAGCCGGCCAGACTGGATCGGTCGCGACATCGAAGTAGACACCATGGAGTTCGGCGGCATCAAGGAAAGCTTCAACCAGCTGTCCCAGGCCACTGGCGTGATCAAGCTGATGTTTGTGGGCAGCAGCGGCGTCCCGGTGGAGCTGCACCGTCGCGAGGTCGGCAAGGGCGACCCCTGGCTGCTGGCCACCAACGATATGGAAGATGTCAAAGCCTGGGCCCATCGCTTCTTCCAGCGCGCCATCAACGAGAAACGGGATGTCTACCTGGGCCTGAAAGACACTGTTATCGCCGGTTACGACGGTGCCATGCGCACGGTAATCGAGGACATCTATCACAGCGACTATGAGCAGCAAATCAAGGATCTTGGGTTAAGCTACTACTACGAGCTTATAGACGCCCAGGCTGCGCGCATTGTCTCCAACCCGCCGGAGCGGGCATTGTGGGGCGTACCCGACAACACCACCGGGCGCAAGCTGTTCAAACTGGTAAACCATCTGCGGGAGTTCGGCATTCCCAGCCGGGGTGCCCATGTGTCCATTTCCCGCATGAGCGCCGGTGGCGGCGACCAGTACGGCAGCTTCAACATGCC
>JAWOAO010000386.1:0-9767 GCA_046498485.1 Marinobacter sp.
CTTTCCAGGTAGTCGGCAAAGCTTCGGTCCATCAGATGAGGGGCACTGATGTTGATGCTGACCGCCAGCGCTTCGCCGGCGTTCCGCCAGAGGTTCATCTGATAGATGGCTTCTTTCAGAACCCATCGGCCGAGCGGGATTTCCAGGTAGCTGTTGGCAACCGCTGGCAGGAATTCCCCAGGCGATAAAAGGCCCTTTTCGGGGTGGTTCCAGCGAATCAGTGCCTCAAAGCCGACAACGTGACTGTCGGCCATGCGAACCTGGGGCTGGAAGTGCAATACAAACTCCCGGTTTTCCAGGGCGTCAGAAATTTCCACCAACTGATTCCGGCGTTGCCTGCGATGCGCATCCAGGCCCGGGTCAAAGATGTGGACCTGGTTGCGGCCTTTTTCCTTGGCGGCGTACATGGCCTCGTCCGCATGGCGGATCAGGCCCTCGGCATCGGTGTCATCCTCCGGGTAGAGGGTTACCCCCAGGCTGGCGGTAATGCTGAGGGTTGTATCGCCAACCGTCAAAGGTGCGTTTACGGTCGTGAGGATGCGTTGATACACCGATGCTGAGTCTTCGCTCTGTAACAGCAGCACAAATTCATCACCACCGATGCGGGCCACGGTATCGCCGCTGCGCAGAGTTCTGGTCAGGCGCTCGGCGATTGTGCGCAGGGCCCGGTCGCCCACGTCGTGGCCCAGTTCGTCATTGATCGATTTGAAACCGTCCAGATCAAGATAGCAGATCGAAATTTCATGCTTCTGGCGGTCAGCATGTTGCCGGGCGGAACGCAGCCGCTCTTCCAGCAGTTGCCGGTTAGGCAGACCGGTCAGGTCATCGTAATTGGCGGCCCGGTCCAGCTCTTTGGCGTGGTTCTTCAAGGCGGTGATGTCGGTAAAGGCGGCAACATGAAAGTAGTTGCCGGGTTCGTTCTGGTGTACCCGACTGATCGACAGCAGCTCCGCGTATTCTTCACCGTTTTTGCGACGATTCCAGACTTCGCCACGCCAGTGGTCGGCGGTCTCGATGGCGTTCCACATGGAGCGATAGTAGTCGCGGGAATGGCGACCCGAGCTAAGAATGGACGGGTTCAGGCCCAGCACTTCCTCGCGAGTGTAACCGGTAATCTTTGAGAATGACGGGTTTACATCAATAATCCGGTTGCAGTGATCGGAGATGACGATGGCTTCATGGCTGCGGTCAAACACACTGGCGGCAATGCGCAGGCCGCGTTCACTGTGCTTGCGGTCTGAGATGTTGGTCTGGATAACAACAAAGCCTGGCTCTACATCCTCACTGGCTTCGACCGGCATGCAATAGGTGTGCACCCAATAGGGGGTGCCGTCTGCCGTGTAGTTGAGCAGATCTTCCTCGAACATCTCGCCCCGGCGCAGATGGTTTTGAATACGCAGAACCGTCTCGGTATTGGTGTCCGGACCGTAAAGGAGGTCGCCTGACTGTTGGCTGACAACGGTTTCAAGCAGATAACCGGTGTGGTTTTCGAAAGCCCGGTTCACCCATTCGATGCGCCCTTCGGCATCCAGAATGAGCACCATATTGCGGGTGGCGGTGGCGACCAGAGCCAGTCGCTTCGGAGCAATGCCGTGCGGTGGCTGGACAGGTTCCGGTGCTTTCGGCATGGGCTTTGGTGTTCCGGTTATCGTTGATTGAAACCCTAGCTCTCCTCCTTGTGAGACATTGGTGCGCAAATTTCGGGGTGATGACGGCGTTGGCATCCGTTTATTGCAATGACAAGGCAGTGCGAGATGCTAACGTATCTGGCTTTTTATGACATTGGACAAAGGGCGGCTGTTATTGACGACCGTCAATTTTCAGGAATATATCCCGGATTTTAAAAGCGGGTTTTCACTCTCGCCAACGGGAGTGTTTCTGCAGTTTGCGCTGCAGGGTTCGCCGGTGCATGTTCAGGGCGCGGGCGGTGGCGGAAATATTACCGTCGTTTTCATTGAGCACCCGCTGAATGTGTTCCCATTCCATTTCTTCGACCGACGGCGGTTCTGGTCGCAGCGCGGGGGGTGCTTCCAGCGGTTCGAAACCGTTTACCAGCTGATTGACCGTCACCGGTTTGCAAAGGTAGTTCACGGCGCCCCGGCGCATGGCCTCGACCACGGTGGCAATACTGCCGTAGCCGGTCAGTACCAGCACCTCCAGCTCCGGGTTGCGGGCAAGCAGCTGTGGCAGCAACTGCAGGCCGCTTTCGCCAGCGAGGTTCAGGTCCAGCACGCATCGGTCAAAGTGGTGCTGGTTCAGGGCGTCAAGCGCACTGCCGTGGTCATGGGCGCTGACCGCTTCAATGCCCTGCCGAGCGAGAGATCGCCCAAGCACCTGCAGAAAAGCCGGGTCGTCATCGATCAACAGCCAGTGTTGCTGTGTTGTCATAAGGGGTTTTGCTTCCGAAGGTTGTTCTGGCTGATCGGCAGATCAATCACCATGGTGGTCCCGGTCTGGCTGGCCCTGGCCTTGAGCGTGCCGCCCAGGCGCTGGATGGTGGCATTGGACAAAAACAGGCCGACGCCGAGGCCGTTGCGGGAGTCGACAATGTCTTCACCGGGTGCGCCCTGCATGGCCAGTTCCAGTCCGTCGCCATGATCTTCTACCACCAGTTCCAGCCGGCCGGACCCGGTCAGTCGGCTGCTGACGGCGACCCAGTCCGGGCTGGCGGTCAGGGCATTGGCCAGCAGGTTCAGTACGGCCTGGTCCAGCGTGGCATCTACCGCTATGGCCACCTCCGGGTGCGTGCTGGACCACTGCACCGGCCCGGATGGCCACAGCAAGGTGGCGGATTCCCGCAGGCGGGCCAGCCAGTCCTGAACCGTTAGCTGTTCGAGTGTTGCGGTTCTGGCTTCCACTGCGGCTTTGGTCAACTGGTGCAGGTGTTGGCTGCACAGGTTCAGTTGCTGGCCCATCAGGGTAAGGTCCTGGTCAAGTTCTGTGCTGATGGGGTCTGCGTTGTGGCACCGGATTTCGTCCAGTAACAGAGTCATGGTATTGAGCGGCGTGCCCAGGCGATGGGCCACGGCGGCCGCCGACAAGCCGAGGGCAATGATCTGCTCATCCCGCAAACGGTTTTCCCGAAAATCTGACAGCTGGCTTTGTTGAAGCCGGAGCTGCCGCGCCAGGGTGCCGACCACCAAGAGCAGAATCGCCGCGGTCAGGGCAAAGGTCACCCACATGCCGACCAGGTGCAGCTGGGCCAGGTCGGCACTGTGGTGATCATGCACCACGGGGGCATGCCAGAGTACCAGCGCGGTGTACACGCCAATACCGGCCACAGTCAACACGATGCTCTGACGGCTGGGCACCAGAATGATGGCCACTGCAATCGGTAGCAGCAGCAGAGACACCAGCGGATTGGTGTAACCGCCGGTAAAAAACAGCCACGAGCCGATCAGCAACAGGTCAGCCGCCAGTGACAGGCTCACCGGTTCCGAGGCTTGTGGCGGCTTTCGATTGAACCAGAGCCAGCCCAGGGTCGCCAGCACGGCATACAGCAGGCACAGAATCAGGGCCTCGGCCCGGTGCGCCAGGGTGATGGCCGTTTCAGCGACCGCAACCGCGACCAGTTGGGTGGTGATGATGGCGAGCCGCATGCCCAGCAAGTAGCGGGCTGCCTGGCGAAAACCGGTCTGAGAGTGTGTGAGCCATTCCATAGCCGGCATTCTAGCAGCATGGCCGGGTGCCTGGTTGCACAAACGTGTGTTTAGCTGCCGGAGATCAATCGGTGAAGTAACACACCAGTTGCTGACCAACCACATCGCCAGTCAGTTGCAGGTGGCGTTGGTTCAAATGGTGAACCCGGATAGCGGGATGACGGGTACTCTCTGCACTGGTGGCGTCGAGTGACAGCTGGTCCGGATAATACTGGCAGTGTTCGCTGTCCGGAAACAGTGCCGCGTAGGCGGTACCGGTTTCCACCAGATCCTGAAAGAAGTGGGAGCCGTAGGACAAATCCGGAACCATCTCACCGGCCTTCTCGGACACTTCCACCAGGGCCGCGACCCCGGCAATGTCGGAAAACCGCACCGGCACACCCAGATCCGGGCTGCTGGTGCCCCAGCGGCCCGGCCCGATCAGCAGCGTGGGTTCGTCGCTTGAGCGTACCTCGTCACCGATCCGTCGGGCGACGTCGTAGCGTTCGCTGGTGCTGAGGCCGGCATAAACCGAGGCATCCACCCGAATGACCCGCTCGATGGCAAGGTTGATGTTGCCGCCCATGAAATGGCCGTGCGTGCGGAACAGCAGTTGGTTCTCCGGCAGCGGGTCCGGTAGGTCGACCGGTCCGGTTTCGCCAATGGTGGCCAGCGGGCGACATTGCACCAGGTTGAAGGAGGGTGCGCCCTGGTCATTCAGGTGCAGGGTAAATTCGATATCCACCGGATGCCGGTAGCCAGCCTCCAGGGTTTTCAGCAGGTGAGACAGCCGGGCGATAAACGGGCTGTGCTGCACCAATGGCCGGAACGTCAATCGCCAGATTGGCCCTTGTAAGCCAATCTGCTCGGCTCGGGTACTGGCAGCGCGATCGACTTCGGCCAGGTGCGCCATCGGCAGATTTTGGGTGGTTTCCAGCAGCTGGCTCAGGGGCCGGGTGGCGAGGGTGCCTTCCTCGAGATCCAGCAGGTCGACCAGATGCTGGGAAAAGCGATAGCTTTCATCCTGATTGCGAAAGGGTTGCCGCATCGGGTGGTCGAGCGCCATCACGCAGGCGTGATCGCCTTCAATCCGGTCCACGGCGCGGGTGCCCAGGCCCATCACCAGTCGCACCATGCCTGCTTCCGGCGCCATGTTGCTGTCCCAGGCAAAGGTGTTGCGGGACACGCCCACGCCGGCCGCATCGGGCAGATAGTAACGGCCATGAAAGCGGCCGTTGACCCGCTGGATCAGCAGTGCCATGGGTTCTTCACGCTGGTCCAGCCCGCGCTGCTTGCGGTACACCAGGGCGTCTTCGCTCATGGAGGAGGCGTACACCTGCCGGACGGCATCCTCCAGCGCGGCCAGGCGTTGCTCCGGTGAGCCCTGGTTGACCAGAAACACACTGTCGTATTTGCCGGCAAAGGCGTTACCAAAGCCATCTTCCTGCAAGCTCGAAGACCGCACCAGAATGGGGTACTGGCCATAATGATCGAGCAGCCGCTCGAGCTCGGCGCGGGTCTCATTGGGGAACGCGCCGGCCAGAATGTGATCCTGCAGTGCGGGAGCTTCGCTCAGATAGCCGGCCGCCGAGCGCTGACGCATGATGGCGGGCCAGAGCCCGTTATGGACCAGGAAAGCATAGTAGGCATCGGTGCCCAGATAGCTGGAATCATGGGGTTCCAGTTGCTGTTGCCACTGATCCGGCGCGTCTTTCAGCAGAATGTTGCGGGCAATCAGCATCCCGGTGGCTTTGCCACCGACGTAGCCGCTGCCAACCAGGCGGCTGCGAATACCGAGCAGGTCTTGCAGTGACAGGTAGCGGCGGGCCAGCGCCAGGATCCGGGGGTCCCGGCTGATCAAAACCTGCAGTACCTGCTCCTGCAGGCCTGCGATGCTGGCTTCATCCTGTTCCGACAGTGCCCTGCCGGCATCCTGAAACAGACGGTCCCAGTAGTCCAGCAACGGCTGGCGGTGCGGATGTTCCAGCTCGAGGCTGGCCTGCAAGCGGGTGGCGTCGCTGCTGTCGGTGATCGGTTGAAACTGCCCGTTGTGCTCACGGTGGGGCAGGAACATGGTCGGCGACTGCCGACGCCAGGCTTTGATGGGCTGAATCTGTACCGTATCGCCATGGCGCTGAACGTCAATCATCACCTGAGTGGTCTGGCGGATCCGGTCCAGGGTCGTCCGCGAATGGCGCTCCGGATGCAGGGCAAACCAGGCGACGGTGTCCAGCTCAAACAGAAACGGGCACACCACCCGGAAGAAATTGCCCACCATGGCATCGGTAGCCCAGGCGTTGAGCAGTTCGCTCAGGCAGTCGCACACGTAGAAGGCGCCACGGCCATGCTGTTCAATCAGGTGCCAGACCCGGCTGGTGAAGCTTTCAAAGCCACCCAGTGCGTCGATCTCGATGGTGCGGACGGCAGGGTGCGCTTGCAGAATCGGGGGGTGTTGGCCAAAGCGAAGATAGATGATTTGTCGGCCGGCAACTGAGGCCGCATCAACAAAAGGAAGGACGAACCGGCGATAGTCGTCCAGGTCGGTCACCCGCCAGACCACGTTGTCGCCGATTCGAAGGCCATCCAGAACCTGGTCCAGCCCGCTCAGCCCGGTTGAAACCCGGTCGGCAGACTGGAGAGGTTCTTCGGTGTTCATGGCCGGATCAGATAACGCCCATGGCGTTCATGGCACGGGCTACCCGCAGGAAGCCCGTGATGTTCGCGCCCACCACGTAGTTGCCTTCGGAGCCGAACTCGGCGGCCGTTTCGTAGCAGTTCTTGTGGATATCAATCATGATTTCCTCAAGGCGCTTCTGGGTGTAATCGAAAGTCCAGGAGTCGCGGCAGGCGTTCTGCTGCATTTCCAGCGCGGAGGTGGCAACACCACCGGCGTTGGCTGCCTTGCCCGGGCCATAGGCAATCCTGGCATCCTGGAACAGCGCGATGCCTTCCGGCGTGGTTGGCATGTTGGCGCCTTCCGCAACCGCAATACAGCCGTTTTCCACCAGAATTTTAGCATCTTTGCCATTCAGTTCGTTCTGGGTGGCGCACGGCAGCGCGATATCGCAGGGCACGCTCCAGATGTTGCCGTTTTCTACGTACCTGGCGTCTTTATGGTACTCAGTGTAGGCACTGATGCGGCGTCGTTCCACTTCCTTGATGCGCTTGAGCGTCTGCAGGTCAATGCCGGCCTCGTGCACGATCATGCCCTGGGAGTCGGAACAGGCGACAACCTTGGCGCCCAGTTCGTGGGCCTTATCGATGGCGTAGATGGCGACGTTACCGGAGCCGGAAACAACGACGGTTTTGCCTTCCATGGAGTCGCCACGGGCTTTCAGCATTTCCTGGGTGAAGAACACCGTGCCGTAACCGGTGGCTTCGGTACGGGCGCGGCTGCCGCCCCAGTCGAGGCCCTTGCCGGTAAATACGCCGGATTCGTAACGGTTGGTGATGCGCTTGTACTGGCCGAACATGTAACCGATTTCGCGACCGCCTACGCCAATGTCACCGGCCGGCACGTCGGTGTACTCACCCAGATGGCGATACAGCTCGGTCATCATGCTCTGGCAGAAGCGCATGATCTCGTTGTCAGACTTGCCCTTCGGATCGAAGTCACTGCCGCCTTTGCCGCCGCCGATGGGCAGGCCGGTCAGGGCGTTCTTGAAGATCTGTTCGAAGCCCAGAAACTTGATGATGCCCAGGTAAACGGACGGGTGGAAACGCAAACCGCCCTTGTAGGGCCCCAGTGCGCTGTTGAATTCCACCCGGAAGGCGCGGTTGATGTGGATCTCGCCACTGTCATCCTGCCAGGGCACGCGGAAGATAATCTGCCGTTCGGGCTCGCAGATGCGCTGGATGATTTTCTTGTCTACAAATTCCGGGTACTTGACCAGTACAGGTCCAAGGGTTTCCAGAACCTCGTGAACCGCCTGGTGGAATTCACTCTCACCCGGGTTGCGGTGCAGAACGTCCTGGTAAATCGGTTCCAGTTTTTCGTCAAGTTTTACGGTCATAGCGGGTCAGCCCTCGGAATACGCGTATTGAAAGCCGCACGGACATGCGGTCGCCCAAAAAAAGGGCAGTGATTGCACCACAACGAAGCGTCCTTTGGCAAGTGTGACCCCCGTAAACGCTTCAAAATGTCCCTTGGGGCATACCTCCGAGGGGGTGCGGCATTGTGTCTCAGGCGAGGATCAAGGAAGCATCATACAATCCGGGCCATCGCTGACTCATCAAGTTGACCTGGAAGTTACAAGGATCCTCCCCCATGAAAAAAACACCTCTGGTGCGCTGTATCAGCCTGGCATTGGCTGGTTGTGCCATGACACCCACGGCTTACGCCCAAGCAGAAGACGCTGTGCTGATTCGGGTGACCGAAGGCCAGTCGGCAGAAGCGGCACGGTTGTCGGCGGCGGCCGTTCAGTCTGAACCGGTGCAGCGGCTGTCCTCCAGTGCCTCGGTGTCGCTGTCGCGCATGGGGGGGAGAGGGCTGGATCCGGTGATCCGTGGCCAGAATGAAGAGCGGGTGGATGTTTTGCTGGACGGTATGCGGGTTGAAGGTGCCTGCCCGAGCCGCATGGACCCGGCGACCAGTCGTCTGAGCACAGCGCTGGCGCCCGTGCTGGAAGTGCGCACAAGCAATCGCACGCTGCGCTGGGGGCCAATCGCCGGTGGCCAGATTGTGGCGACCACCGCAGCGCCGGTATTTACCGATGATAACCTGACCACCGGCCACCTGACCCTGGGCGGCTCGGATAATGGCGAAGGCAAGCTGGTCAATGGCAGCGTGGCAGTCGGTAGCACCGACGCCTATATCCGTATGGCTGCGGGCTATGACGAAGCCGACGATTATGAAGACGGTGATGGCAACGAAGTGCGCAGCGCCTATGAAAACTCGGAAGGCCGGGTAGATGCCGCCTGGACGGCTGACAACGGCCTCTTTATCAAAGGCATGGCCAGTCGGCAGGAAGAGCGTGATGTGAAATTCCCGGGCCGGGGCATGGATGCACCGAACACCGACACCGACCTGTACCGCCTGGAAGTGGGCGCGCCGGTGGCCGAGGGTGCCTGGAACCTGATGACCTGGCAGGCGGATGTTGATCATGTGATGGACAACTTCAGCCTGCGTGAACAGGCAGCTCCGATGAAAATGCTGACGGCTTCTGAAACTCGAACCCAGGGTGTTCGTCTGAGCCTGGATCAGCGGGCAGGTGATCGTACCGATTGGGCCGTTGGCATTGATTACGAGACTAACGACTGGGATGCGGCGCTGAACAACGTGGATAAAGACGTTGTGGCTTCCTATATGTGGCCCGGTGTTGAGCGGGATCGGGTGGGTGTGTTCTTCGAACAGTTCACCCGGGTACAGCCCGGCCTGCAGCTGGGTGCTGGTGTGCGATACGACCGTGTGGAAATGGAAGCAACCAAGGCTGACGACACCTACATGCTCAAGACGATGGATGGAACCATGGTGCCAATGAGCGCTGCCAAGGCGTATGAACAGGTTTACGGCACCACAAATACTGAGGCTACGGATGACAATTTCAGTGGGTTTGTCAGCAGTGAGTGGCGTTATGCGCCGAATCGCAGTCTGGACGTGGTGGCCAGCCACAGCGTTCGCAGCCCTGGTGTAACCGAGCGCTATGTCAATAAAACGACTGCATGGGTGGGTAACCCGGGCCTGGATACCGAGAAACACAACAAGCTGGAAATCAGTTTGTCCGGCCGTGAAGGCAACTGGAACTGGCGCCCGGCCGTTTGGGTGGATCAGGTGGATGACTATGTGCTGCGCTCCCAGGATCGCTACACCAACATCGATGCCCGTCTTCTTGGTGTAGAAGGCGAGCTGGGCTGGAGCAACGGCACCTGGAGCAGCAGAAGCAAGCTGGCTTCTGTGCGCGGCGACAACCGGGATGCCGACAAGCCTCTGCCCCGCATTCCACCCATTCAGTTTATTCAGACAGTGGCGTGGGCTTATCAGGGTCATACCCTGGCAGCCGAGTGGCAAGTGGCTCGCCGGCAGGATCGGGTAGACGTTGAGTCTGGTTTGGATAAAGAGGCTTCGCCCGGATATGGGGTGTTTAACCTGTCGGGCACCCATCCTCTGATGGCAAACCTGAGCCTTACCTG
>JAWOAO010000103.1:0-6695 GCA_046498485.1 Marinobacter sp.
GCAATGCAGTAAACCCGCCCGGTTATTCCAGCAGGTCGGATGGCGCCCGTTTGATGACTTCTGGCCGGCTGTAAAAATGAGTAATGGTGCCATCCCCGAATTTTGAGAAGAAGGCACTGACCTCGGTGATTTTTCGCAGCGAACGCTCCCGGCTCACGGGGTTTCTGACCAGCACCTTGATGCCATTAAAGTTATCCTGAATGTTTGAAAACCGTGCGTGCATAGAGCAAGTCACAACATTGTCAGGATCGAGCCTGAGCTGATCCGCGAGCCAGCGGCTGTGGTCGTCGATGCTTTTGCGGTCGAAATTTTCCCGAGTGTCCAGGTGGTCCAGCTTGATCCGGTTGACGATGCAGAACGAGTAGCTGCGGGGCTGCCTGCGTGCCACTTTCCGAAAGGCCTCCCAAAAGAAGTTGTCAGTCAGTTCGGCAAAAAACGTCATATTGCTCAGGCAGGTGTCGATCCAGTCAAAGCTTTCCGGATCTTCCAGCACCTCGTTGATCGCTTCGCGCAGCAGCCAGTCGAAACCCAGGGCTGTTTTGTGGGCGTAGACCTTCCGGTACATCTGATGCCGGCTGTAGACGAAATCTTCCAGCGCGCCGAGCCCTTTCTGAGTAATGGCCAGGCCCATCCAGGGCTCGGAGACCTCCCAGCCAAACCGGAGGTTGCTCAGCAGGTGATCCAGGTTAAAGCCACCAATGGTGACGGAGCTGTGGAAGCCATCCCGTAGCATGTAATCGGCGCGATCTGCGTCTATTTCGCCGGATACGATGGAGGCCAGCAGTCCCATAACCAGCCGGGGCACATCCTGGGCTTCGATGGTGCCGGCAATGGCGTCACCACCGGCAATGAACGCCCAAAAGGTTTGGGCGTGGCGACAGAACGTCTCGCTTGGGGTCACCCCGGTGGTTTCCATAATGCCGATGACATCAACGGCATTCAGGCCGGCGCTGGCCAGATCGACCGATGACAACACCTCGTGCGCAACCCGGACGGAGTAATGCTCATGTTCCAGCTCCTCCGGCTCTTCCGGATGGTAACGGCCGTAATCAACACCGTGCCACAGATCACGGAAACGTCCCGGCCGCGACATCAACTCCCGGATGCGCCGGGCCTGGGTAAACTGATGCGAAAAGCTGGAATGGCCACTGTCGTGCAGCAAACAGGCAAGCCGGATGGTCTTCGCCAGGTAGTCAATGGCATCCAGCTGGCTCAGGCTCAGGTCGGTGTGTTCGCTGAGTTGCCGCTCACGCAGATAGGCGTCAATCATCGAACGGAACATTCTGGTGCCAACATGCATGACGCCGATGCTGTGCAAAAAGCGGGAGTGGGTAGCACCGGGAAACACCAGGCTGAGAATATCGTTCTGGCAAATGTTCCGCAGGCGCTGAAATAACGGGTGGTCAATCACTTGAATCTCATGGCGATACAGGGGAATGCCGCCGTGCACCGGGTCCATGATAAGCTTGTCATAAGCACCGAGCAGATCGTTGACGGCACGTCGCATGGTTACAAATCTCCCAATTTGCTGTATCTGGCCTTGTTATATCACAGCGGCGTGCCAGAATAGGCCCTATGACGCCAATTTCTCTTTTATCGCTGGTAGTTTAAGGCAATCAACATGACCTCGCGCACCGAGCGCATACTGATTATCGACGCCAACGAACAGGCTCGTACCAACCTGGCTCGCTACCTCGAAGCGAGGGGTTTTTATGTGACCGGTTGTCCCGATGTAAACTCCGCACGTGGTCTTTTTGACGATAACATTCCTGACGTGATCTTTGCAGATCTTCCACCAGAAGCCGTGCGCGAGCTGTGCAAGCGGCTGGATGCAACGGACAGCTTCACACCGATCGTCGCCTGCACCAGCAGTGAGTCCAGTTCGGATATTGTCAAGGCGCTCAGGGCCGGCGCCGCCGATGTCATACTCAAGCCGTGTAATGACGATAAAGGCGCTCTGGACGATGTCATCGGAAAACTGTTTGACCGGGTTCGGGTCAATCGCCTGAATCAGCTCTATCGGCAGGAACTGGAAGAGGCCAACCGGGATCTTCGGGCCGGTATTTCCGAGCTCAGGGCGGATCAGAACGCCGGCCGCAAAGTACAGCTGAAAATGCTGCCTGATCACGAACTTCGGCTGTCCGGATTGCAGGTAGACCACCTGATCAAACCCTCCTTGTATCTCAGCGGTGACTTCCTCGATTACTTCCGCATTACCGAAGACAAAGTGCTTGTGTACATCGCCGATGTGTCCGGGCACGGATCGAGCTCCGCTTTTGTGACCGTGTTGCTGAAAAACCTGACCAATCGCTTGCAGCGCAACATGCGGCGCCAGTCCAGTGATGACATATTGCATCCCGAGCGGTTTCTGGAACGCATCAACTCCGAGCTGCTGGACACCGGTCTGGGCAAACACGTCACAGTATTTGTAGGCATCTTTTCGATCTCAACGCGGGTTCTGAGCTACGCCGTCGGCGCGCATTTCCCGATGCCGATTCTGTCCTTTGAGGGCGGAGAAACGCGTTTTCTGGAGGGTAGCGGGCTACCCGTGGGCCTTTTTGAGACCCCGGAGTGGGAGGTTTACCAGGTCACTCTGGATCGGCCTTTCCGGCTGTTACTGTTCTCCGATGGCATTCTGGAGGTGATTCCGGCGAAATCTCTGGATGAAAAGGAGAAGACACTGCTTGAACTCGTTTCAGGAGGTAGTCACACTGTTGCTTCGCTGAGCGATGCTCTGGGTCTGGGTAAGATCACGGAGCTGCCCGACGATATTGCGATAGTATCGGTAACTGATACCATAAACGGTTCAGACAACACGTCGTCGACTTAGTGGCACTGTGAAAATGGCTGGTTATAAAATCCTGCAAGCTGATCAGCAGGGAATCTATGTCCTGAAGTTTATTGGCGAAATCCGGCTGAACTTGTGTTCGACGCTGGACGATCTGGTTGAGTCAATTACCCAGGATCCTCAGTTCAAAACGGTGGTTATTGACCTGACCGAGACGGAAATCATCGACAGTACGACCTTGGGGTTACTCGCCAAGATTGCCCTGGCGGCGGAAAAGCAGAGCAAGTTCCTGCCTACCCTGATTTCAACCAACACCGATGTTACCCGCATTATTACGTCTATGGGCTTTGACAAAATCTTTATTATTGTCCGGGAGCCCGCTTCCCGAATTGAAGAGCTCGAAGAGATTCCTGTTTTAAAGGCCAGCGAACAGCAGGTCAGAGACAAAGTGCTGGACGCCCACAAAGTGTTGATGGGCATGAACAGCAGAAACAGAGAAGAATTCAAAAACCTGGTGCGCGCTCTGGAGTGCGAAGAACCCGACTGACGCCCCGGCCTTCCCCTTCCGGGTAGTGCCCCAAGCAACAAAACGGAATGGATATGCCTGATAACGCAACGCCCCGTAAAGACGGCGCGACCTCTAGGGATGTGGCAGTTCTTGGTGGCGGCAGTTTTGGTACTGCCATGACCAAGGTGCTTGGCGAGAATGGTCATACCGTCCATTTCTGGATGCGCGACCAGGAGCAGGCCGAAGAGATCCGGCAGACCCGAATAAACAAGCGGTACATGCCGGGCGTCACCCTGGCGGGTGATGTTCAGCCGACTACCGATCTTGCCGGCGCCGTCCAGAAAGCCGAAGTGGTGCTGGTCGCCATTCCCTCCAAAGCGTTCCGCTCCGTCATTCGCGACAACAGCCAGATATTCCGTGACGGGCAAATCGTCGTCAGCCTGACCAAAGGTATCGAAGAGCACGGCTTCAAGCTGATGAGCGAAATTCTTCAGGAAGAAATTCCCAGGTGCCGCTCGGGTGTCCTCAGTGGTCCGAACCTGGCGGGCGAAATCGTCAACCGGGAGCTGACCGCGACGGTCATTGCCGCCAAAGACCCGGAGGTCCGCAGGGCTATTCAGGAGTTGCTGGGTTGCGAGTATTTCCGGGTCTACGCGAATGTGGATGTCTATGGGGTAGAGCTGGCCGGAGCACTCAAGAACATCTATGCCATTGTGGCTGGACTGGCCTCTGCGCTTGAGATGGGTGAAAACGCCAAAGCGATGCTGATTACCCGCGGTTTGGCGGAAATGAGCCGCTTTGCGGTCAGTATGGGCGCCAACCCGATGACATTCATGGGGCTGGCCGGGGTTGGTGACCTGATCGCAACCTGTACCTCCAGCAAAAGCCGGAACTTCCGCGTAGGCTATGCCGTTGGTAAAGGCAAAAAACTGGATGAGGCGGCACAAGAGCTTGGCCAGGTTGCGGAGGGTATTTACACCCTGAAACTGGTTCGGGAGAAGTCGGAGTCAATCGGTATTTATATGCCTTTGGTCCGCGGTTTGTACGAAATTCTGTACAACGGTGCTTCGATAAACGCCATTATCAGCAGCCTGATGATGGCAGTTCAGAATTCTGACGTAGAATTCATTCTTCCGCGTACCATTAGCCAGGGCGTGTGAGCTGAATCAGGCGGGGGGGAGCGCGCTTTGCAGCTGATCATCATGCGTCACGGCGAGGCCGGCTGGCATACGCTCGATCAGGAGCGGGAACTGACCGAGGCCGGGCGCAGGAGTGTCGCCGCGGTGGCGGCACAGATCGCGAAATCGCCCTGGCGACCGAATCGTATCTGGTCGAGCCCTTATGTGCGTGCCCGCCAAACCGCTGCCATCGCCTCTGAGGTGCTGAATTGCCCGATTGAAGAGTGCGAGTTCATCACCCCTGATGACGATCCCGGTCGATGTCTGGACGCACTGTTGGACGCACAGGTATCACCATTGATGCTGGTGTCCCACATGCCGTTTGTGGGCAGTCTGTCAACGTTGCTGGTCGATGGCCACCGCAAGGGCCTGCCGTTTATGACGGCACAGGCGGTGCTGCTGAACATGCCCGTGGTTGGTCCGGGCTGTGCAGACTTGAAAGCGCAGTTTTTGCCCTGATCTTATCCTTACATCCTTCATTGGTACCTATTCAGAGGCGCTATGCACAGCTTTCCGATTGACTATGTCGAACCGGTATTCCGGCCACCCAGCGAGGCAAAGTCGCTGATTCTGCCGGTCACTAACGGCTGCTCGTGGAATAATTGCACCTTCTGCGAAATGTATACGCAACCCCAGAAAAAATTCCGGGCACGAAAGCCCGAGGATGTCCGCCAGGACATTGCCCGGGCCGCCGAAGCTTTTGAAAGCGTTCCCAGAGTATTTCTTGCCGACGGTGATGCCATGGTGCTGCCAACGCGGCGACTGCTGGAGATTCTTGCCGAGCTGAAGCAGGCTTTTCCGGACCTTCGAAGGGTTTCAAGCTATTGCCTGCCTCGTAACCTGGCCAAAAAGTCCGTTGAAGAACTTACCGAGCTAAAACAGGCCGGCCTTGGCATGCTGTATGTCGGCATGGAGTCCGGTGACGACGAGGTATTGCGCCGCATCAACAAGGGCGAAACCTGGGAGTCGACCCGCTCGGCACTGACCAAGATCCGCCAAGCCGGCCTGACCAGCTCGGTCATGGTGCTTAATGGTCTGGGCGGTGAAACCCTGTCCCGCCAACACGCCATCAATACCGCCACCTTGTGCAACGAAACCCAGCCCGATTATCTGTCGACACTGGTGGTGAGCTTTCCCCAGGGCGAGGAGCGCTTTCGTGAAGGCTTTGGTGGGGATTTCGTGCCACTGAACCAGCAAGGCCTGTTTGAGGAAATCCGGGTGTTCCTGGAACATCTGGAGTTGCAACAGACCATCTTCCGCAGCGACCATGCCTCGAACTATCTGGTGCTCAAGGGCACCCTGGGACGCGATAAGCAGCGCTTGCTGGAACAGGTCAATCTGGCTATCACCACGCCCGGCGCGGTACCTTTGCGCGCCGAGTGGATGCGTGGCCTTTAATCAGGGAGTGTTCAGTTGTGAGCAGTAAACCCGACGATATTGCCAGCTCTGTTGAGCAGGCGGGTAGCCAGAAGGGCCTGCCACCACTTGAAAAATGGCACCCTGAGCTTTCCGGAGACATGGATCTGACCATCACCCGGGATGGCCAGTGGCTGTACCAGGGTTCGGCCATTGCCAGAGAAGCGACGGTAAAGCTTTTTTCGACCATTCTGCGCCGCGAAGAAGATGGCGAGTATTACCTGGTCACGCCCGTTGAGAAGTGGCGCATCCGGGTAGAGGACACGCCGTTGCTGGCGCACTCGCTGGAATGCCGCGGTGACGGCGAGAAACAGGTGGTGTCAGTTACCACCAATGTCGGTGAAATCCTGGAAATCTGTGAGCAGCATCCTTTGCGGGTCGGCCATTATCCGGGTGGTGAGGAGCCAAGACCGATTGTGCAGGTCCGCCACGGGCTTGTGGCACGTTTGGTGACGGCCGCCTTCTATGATCTGGTAAACCTGGCAAAAGAGCGTCAGGTTCAGGGCGAAGCCCAATTGGGCGTGCTTAGTCACGAAAAATTCTGGAAAATCGGGCAGGGTGGTTGAAAACTCCCGATTCGACTTTATAAAGAAGGTAGAAAACACAGTCTGTCACTTGTTAAACTGTGCTTTCTGACTTGTTACCGAGCCTGGCTCTCTAACGAGGCCTGGTGGTCGCTAGTTACTCTGTGCAGTCCGGCTGTTCACGATGACTTCCGATTGCCTACATTTTAAATACACAGTCATTGCGACACGCAAGGAGATCACATGGCCCAACCTCGTGTTGTCACCATCCATTACACGCT
>JAWOAO010000108.1:0-6937 GCA_046498485.1 Marinobacter sp.
CCAGTATGAATTCCATTACCTGACCGGGATCCTTTATGCCCTGCTTTCTGCTCCACTGTTGTCCAGTATAATATTTTCTTCATCTGTCTCAAAAAGGGCCATTATCAGCATCCTCGGGTTTTCGAGTCCGGGTATTTCTTTTTGCCCTCCCGGTGCTTGCCTTTAGATACGTTCATCACCCGTTCGTGCAGCTCGTTGGGCTTCTCGCCGTGCAGCAACTCGAGGAAATGGCCACCGATGGAATCTACGTCGCTGGCGGTGTCGATGCGCACGCCTTCATGGGCGAAGCGGTACCAGTAAGTGATGATGGCCGGGAACAGAGCCAGCATGCGGTCGATCTTGTCGTCCTGCTGGCTGAAGTCGGTTTCGGTTTCGAGGTTGCCCAGCACAGAGCAGCCGGTTCGCATGACGTCCATCGGATGGGCGTTGCCCGGGATCTGTTCCAGCACCAGTTTCAGGGCCTCCGGCAGATTGCGCAGGCTTTTGAGCTTGGCTTTGTAGGTGTCCAGCTCTTGCTGGTTAGGCAGCTTGCCGCGCAGCAGCAGGTAGGCCACTTCTTCGAACTGGGCGTTGTCGGCCAGGTCGGTGACGTCGTAGCCGCGGTAGGTCAGGCCAGCGCCGGTTTTGCCAACGGTACACAGAGCTGTTTCACCAGCTACCTGGCCGCGCAGGCCCGCTCCGCCCAGTTTTTTTGCTTCAGCCATGTTGGTCTCCCATGATTTCTGTTTTTTCGAATTTTGGTGATCAGTCTTCTTTCGGAACGAACAGCTGATCCAGTTTTTGTTCGAAGTCGTGGTAGTTCAGGAAATCGTAAAGCTCCATGCGGGTCTGCATGAGGTCTACCACGTCTTTCTGGTCGCCTTTGTCCAGGATGTTCTGGTACACCGCCAGCGCAGCTTTGTTCATGGCGCGGAAGGCGCTCAGGGGGTACAAGACCATGGCAGCGCCGGCGTCGGCCAGTTCCGCCCGGTTGTACAGGGGCGTGGCGCCGAATTCGGTGATATTGGCCAGAATCGGGGCGTCGATGGCGTCGGCGAAAGCTTTGTAGTCAGACAGCTCGTGCACGGCTTCGGCGAAGATGGCGTCGGCACCGGCTTCAACGCAGGCTTTGGCGCGATCAATGGCGGCTTCGAGGCCTTCTTTCTGGAACGCATCGGTGCGCGCCATGATGAAGAAGTCGTCGTTCTCGCGAGCGTCGACAGCGGCCTTGATGCGATCAACCATTTCCTCTTTGGACACGATTTCTTTGTTCGGGCGATGGCCGCAGCGCTTCTGGGCAATCTGGTCTTCGATGTGAACAGCAGCGGCGCCGGCACGTTCCATTTCACGAATGGTGCGGCCGATGTTGAAGGCGCCGCCCCAACCGGTGTCGATGTCAACCAGCAGCGGCACGTCGGTCGCGGCGGTAATACGGCGCACATCTTCGACCACGTCGTTCATGGTGGTCATGCCCAGATCCGGCAGGCCGTAGGAAGCGTTCGCCACGCCACCACCAGACAGGTAAATGGCCTGGTGCCCTACCCGCTCCGCCATCATGGCGGTGTAGGCGTTGATGGTGCCTACGATTTGTAGGGGCTGGTTTTCTTTCAGAGCCTTGCGAAAGCGGGCGCCGGGGGAGAGCTTGTTAGCCATGATAAATTACCTCTCTGATCAGATTGTTAACACGCCTTCCTGAATCTTTTGTTCGATATTCTGGCGTGCGGCATTGATGTGTCTTTTCATTAGAAATTCGGCAAGTTCGCCATCGCGCTGGGCGATGGCCTCGACGATACGACGGTGTTCACCCAGCGCCCTGTGCGGGCGCCCGGCGGAGGTGCTCAAGCGATAACGGTACATCCGTACCATGTAGTAAAGGTCACCCAGCAGCATTTGCGCGAGTTTTGTATTGCGGCTGCCGGTGGCAATGCGGTGATGAAAGTCGTAATCACCTTCGCCCTGGTAGTAGGCCTGGCCCTGAGCTTGTTCGATCATTTTTTCGTGACTGTCCAGCGTTGCCTTCAGATCACCAATCTCCTGGTCCGTCATCCGCTCGGCTGCCTGGCGGGCCGCCAGCCCTTCCATCACTTCCCGGATGCGATACAGTTCGATCAGTTCATCCGCGCTGACAGAGACCACTTTCACACCGGCATGGGGCCGGCGCACCAGTAAGCCACGGGATTCGAGGCGGCCAAGGGCTTCCCTTAACGGGCCACGGGTCAGATTGAAACGAGAGCAAAGTTCCACTTCACCGATTTTCTCGCCGGGCACCAGGTTGCCTTTTACGATCGCCGTTTGCAGACAATCGAAGGCTTCGTCGGCACGAGTATAGATCTGGATGGCAGCTTCGGACATAATTTGTCAACAATAGCGACTTGAATTAATCAAAACTTACGCCCAACCTTACTTATTGTCAACAATCTATAGACTAAAGATTGATCAATTGTTGACATAACACGCTTATTTCCCCAGCAACTCCCCCACCGTTCTCAGATTTTTTATGTGGTCACACAGGGTTTTGATGATCATCAGCATCGGTGTCGCGATGATGAGCCCCACCGGACCCCATAGCCAACCCCAGAACAACAGACCAATGAAGATGGCTATTTCGTTGAGACTGGAGACGCGACTGGTGAGCAAGGGGAGCAACAGGTTACCCTGGATACTGGTGATCACCAGTGACGCAATGGCGATGAGTGCGGCCATGTCGAGCGTGCCAAATTGAATGAAGGCCGCCACGCCAGCACCTGCCATGACCAGAAATGGCCCCAGGTACGGCGCGACACTGGCGACACCCGCGACCACGCCCCAGAACACCGGCTGCTCCATTCCCAGCAACAAAAACACCAGCCAGGTGAAAAATCCCACAAACAAAGCGCCCAGCAGCATGACAAACAGGAAGCGCCGCACCTGGCCGTGAAATTCGTTCATGATCCGTGTGGCCTTGCGCATGCTGTGGAATGAAGGCCCGGACAATCTGACCACTTTGCGTTTATAGAGCCTGCCCGCCGCCAGCATGAAATACACCAGCAACAAGGCAGAAAAAACCTGGGAAACGATAACCAGTATCGTCGAGGACCCCTGCATCAGGTAGTTCTGGATACTGAAAGGCTTGTCCACTACCCGGACTTGCATCACCGCCGGCTGGTCTGGCTCCCCCTCTTCATCATCCTTGGCACTGTCCTCGATCTTCTTGGCCACATCCTGGGCCTTTTCTATGACGCCTTCTGCCTCCGGCGCCGAGCGCGCTTCGTCACGCTGGAACTGCTCGATTGCCCAGGGCGCCTTGTCCAGTATGGCCATGGTTTCCTGCTTCAGCGGGATACTCGCGCCGGCAATGGTGGCCACCAGCAGGATCAATATCAGTGCGGCGCCGAGGGGACGGGGAATCCGGAATCGCTCCAGCCCGGACACCAGAGGATCCAGGGCGTAACTGATGAGAATGGCGCCCACCAGGGGAACCAATACCGCTTGCGCCCAGGAAATGAAATACAGCACCGCGATCGAGGCGAGCACGATCATTGCGCTATTGCGCACATCCACCCTCGGTATCAGGCTGCGTTCAGACACACCTTCTGGTTCTAATTCCCGCTTTTCCATAGCGATGCTCTTTCTTGCTGCGGCGGTGGCGTGTACTGATACAGCCAGGTTTCGGTCAGCACCTGGCCACCGAGCCTCAATTGCAGCCGCAGATCGATGGGCTCCAGGGAGTCATCGGGTACCAGATCAAACATGGCCCGGTAACCGTCGATGGACGCCAGTGGGCGAGCTGAAGTGATTTCCACCCGGCCGCGGCTGGCGGTGATCACCGGTTCTACCTCCGCGTCTCCGGCCAGCAGGGGTAAGGGTCCTCCAGCGAAATCCACCGCAAAGCGCCAGGAAAAGTACGTTCTCTGCTGGCCAATCACGCCACCAATCCCGGTGCGGGTGGCCTGTGCAGTCGCCAATGCTTTTGGCCGGCTTGGTGGCTCTGAACCCCAGGTCAGGGTGTAGGCGTACAGGTACTCGGTTCCGGGTTTCAGCGGCTCCTCGGGATTCCAGAAGGCGACAATATTGTCAAAGGTTTCGTCTTCGGTCGGAATCTCCACCAGCATCACGCTACCGGCCCCCCACTCCCCCTGAGGTTCAACCCAGGCACTGGGGCGTTTGTCATAAAACACGCCATCGTCCTGGTAGTGTGCAAAATTCCTGTCTCGCTGAAGCAGACCGAAGCCTTGCGGATTTTTGTCAACAAAACTGTTTACCCGCACTGACCGGGGATTGACCAGCGGCCGCCAGAGCCACTCACCCTGGCCGTTATGAACCGCCAGTCCGTCCGAATCATGAATTTCCGGGCGCCAGTCGTTGGCCATTCGGCGGTGATTCTCGCCGGTCTGATACATGCTGGTCAGTGGTGCTATCCCTACCCGCTCCATCGGCTTGCGGGGGTACAGCGCCACATCGACCTTCATCACCATGTTCCGCCCCGGGGTCATGGTGAAGGCGTAAGCCCCGGTGGTGCTGGGGGAATCCAGCAATGCGTACACCACCAGTTGATGACTGCCCGGGGCCGGCTTTTCCAACCAGAAAGCGGTGAACTGGGGAAACTCCTCGGCTCGGCTCAGGCCGGTGTCGATGGCCAGCCCCCTTGCGGACAGGCCGTATTGCATGTCCGAACCCACGGCGCGGAAGTAGCTGGCTCCGAGAAAGGCCGCCAGATCCCTTTCGTAATCGGTATGGAAGTGCACCCGAAATCCGGCGTAGCCGAGGTCCTCAGGCAGTGAGCCCAGGGGCTTTTCTCCCTCGTAGCGGAAATAGTCCGGTTGATAGGGCAGTTCCCGGGCCTGACCGTTTTCGACCTCGTGAATGCGCACCGGCGACTGGAAAAACAGGCCAAGGTGAAACAACTGAACCTGGAAGGCGTTGTCATCGTTACGCCAGAGGGCTTCTTCCGGGCGAAAACCAATGGCCTGGTAGTCATCCCAGGACAGGTCTTTCAGCGCTCCTGGCAAATCGCCTTCCCCGGATTGCCAGGGCTCCCCTGCCAGGGCTCTGGCGTGCCCCTTGAGCCAGGCATAGCTGAACGGACGAGCCTCACCCAGGGTCTCGGCCTGCGCCTGCTGGCTGAACATGACGGCAGACAGGGGCAGTGCCTGAGCGCCTGCAAGGGCAATGAAAGTCTTGATCAGTTGGCGTCTGTCCATGATGCGCTCCGTTTTCTGCGTGTTCTGCCTTTTCTGCTCAGCATGGTGATACGCCGGCCCCAGAAACTGTCGGGCGGTGCCTGCCAGGCAAGATGGTGCAGTTCCACCAGTGCCTGCCTGTCACGAAACAGCTGACTGAGTTCGCTGCGGGACAGTGAGCCGGGGCCTTCTGTGCCGCAACGTTCCACCAAGGGCTGCAGCAGCTCCGCCCGCTTGGCGAGGCGGGCATTTCTTGCCAGTGCCTGATGCAGCCGGTTAAGTCTGGGCCGGACCACCGCTTCTTCCACCGCTGTCAGCATGGAAGCGTTGCCAATACCGCGCCTGGCGGCGCGGGCATCTTCCAGCACCTGCACCGGCACTCGTTCTTCCGGTATCACCAACATGCCCCACCTGCGCAGGGTCTGACCGGGACCAACCCGGCTCAGCATGACCGACGTAGGAGCCGCCAGCACCAGCGGAATCGCCACCGGCAGTGACCAGAGGAAGAACATGGGGTCCAGGCTCCAGGCAAAGGCGGACCAACCCGCCGCGATCACCATTCCGGGCAACTGGGTTACAAACGCATCCCGCCAGGCGGTTTGCTGTGTGCGGTTCTGTCCGGCCCAGGTCAACGACAGGTTCAACAAGGCGCCAATAACATAGCGGCTGTGGGCCATCATCCGTATGGGCGCGAGCAGCACCGAAATCACAATTTCAACCAGCACACTGACAAGCAGTCGAAAAACCCCGCCAAACTGCCTGGCAGTGCCGTGAATAACCGCGTCCAGAATCGCCAGGAATTTCGGAATAAACAGCAGCGATAAAGTGCTTAGTGCCAGCCCCAACGCCCATTCCGGTCGCCACTCCGGCCAGAGCGGGAACAACCCCTGATGCCCCTCCGGAAAATAGTCGATGCTGGCAACGGTCATTTGCACCGCCTCCACCGTGGTCAGCATCAGGAACGCCAGCCACAGGGGCGAAGCCAGGTAAGCCATGACCCCGTTCAGCAGAGCCATCCTGTGAGCCAGGCGCAGCCGGCGCCCGAACAGCAGAATCCAGAGATGTTGAAGATTGCCCCGGGACCAGCGGTTGTCGCGGGACAGCTCATCTGACAGCGTTGGCGGAGACTCCTCGAAACTGTTGCCAAGGCCGGGCTCCAGCCAGACTTCGTACCCGGCCCTGCCCATGTAGGCTGCCTCCACAAAGTCGTGACTCATGATGGGGCCGCGGAACAGGCCGAACCCACGCAGTTTGCGCAGGCCGCAATGCGCCATAAACGGTTTGATCCGGATGATGGCGTTGTGGCCCCAGAATGCGGCGTCGCCCATCTGGATGGCGGCAAGGCCAGTGGCGAACAGGGTGGAATAGAGGCGGTTGGAAAACTGCTGTACCCGGGCAAACAGGGACTCGCCGTTGATGATCGAGGGCGCGGTTTGCAGTATGCCGACATTCGGCTCACGTTCCATCAGTTGCACCATGCGCACGATGGTATCTGCGCTGAGCAGACTGTCGGCATCGAGAACCACCGTATAGCGATAGCGGCGTCCCCAGCGGCGCAGGAAATCCGCCACGTTGCCGCTCTTGAAGTTGAGGTTCACCCGCCGGCGACGATAGAACAGGCGGCCCTCTGCTCCAAGCTCCTGGCACAGCTGATACCAGATGGCCTGCTCCTCAAGCCAGACGTTGGAGTCGCGGCTGTCGGAGAGAATATGGAATTCGAACTGGTCGAGGTGTCCGGAGCGCTCCAGGTCCTGATACACCGCCTTTAGCCCGCTGAGCGTCCAGTACACCGGCTCGTG
>JAWOAO010000316.1:0-9853 GCA_046498485.1 Marinobacter sp.
GGCGGCAACAGGGGTTCGAACCCCCTAGGGGACGCCAATACGGCTTGACGGTTTAATCCACCGGATAGCCATCAAAAAAACCGCCTTCGGGCGGTTTTTTTGTGTTTACGGGTCTGACCCCGCAGGGGTCCGACCCTCCTTTGCCAACTCCCACTCGTGGTTAGACCTGGGTGCATTAGACGGGCAAAAGGGGGTCAGTCCCCAGGGGGACAGACCCTTGGAACAGACCCTTAGTCAGAGCCTTGCAATCGCGCCTTTGCCCACGCCTTCATACGCCTTCACTCGAATCTCGTCTTCTGGAAACTCTGCTTTCAGCTCGTCGGCAATGTGCGCCGCAATCAGCTCTACGGTGGTGTCGGTTGCCAGCATATACACCCGGCTTTCGGGCAGGGTCAGGGCGAACTCGCCCTGGTTGGCTTCGTATTCGAAGGTGATGTAGGCAATGCCATCCTTGCCCATGTAGCGGCGGGCGACGTCTTCTTCCGTGCCCACGTAGATGTCCTGCCACCGTTTGGCCCAGCGGCGTTCCAGATCGTAATCCCGGTGGCCGTTGCGGTCGATGCGGATGGGGGAGCGATGGCCGTGGGCGATGCGCTGACAGTTGCCCAGGTGTTTTTTCAGGCCATGCACATAGTGGTAGTAAGCACCTTCAATCACGTCTTCGCGCAGGTTGATCTCCACGGAGGTGACGTTGGCTGGCAGCACCGCTTTCAGTTCCTTCTCCAGCAGGGCCGCCACGGCGGAAGGAACTACCCGGTCTGAGGATAACCACACCACGGCCTCATCGGGGGAGCGGTGTTCGATACAACCGCCGCCAGTCAGATCCCACAGGAAGCTGTCCGGCGTTTCTTCATTCCAGTGCAGGCCCTGGTAGCCGCGGGGAATGACCAGCCGGTGATCCACGCGCTCGTCGATCACCCGCTTGATGGTGCGCTTTACCAGGCTGAAATCGAATACCATGCCCTGGTCATCCAGCTCGCCGCCCAGAACCACGTCGGCAATCCAGCTTTCCCCGACAAGGCCCCGGGTGGGGTCCAGGTAGGCGAAGTCAATCACAGTGAGGTTGTCGACAAAGAGGTGATTCATGAAGGATCCGGCTGATGTGGTTGCATGATGGCGGAAGTCTAGCAAAAATCGCGTGACTCGGCAGTGTACTGCGGTTATTCACAAAAAGGAGCAAGCATGTTGACCCGCGACCGGTCTTGCCTCGATCAGCCGTTTCCGGCCCTGGTGCTGGCGGCAGGCAGTGCGACCCGAATGGGCTGCAGCAAACAACGGCTGGTCATGCCGGGGCGTGGCACCCTGCTGGCTAACGCGATCACTCAGGCCCGGGTCTTGTCCCGGCAGGTTCATGTGGTGGTGGGCTGCGGTTATCCCCTGATTCGCTATCGATGCCATCAGCAGCCCTCAGGCTGGATCTATCATCCGGACTGGCAGCAGGGGCTGTCCGGGTCGCTGACGGCGGGTATCCATGCGCTGGGCCCGCAGGCGCTGGGTGTGTTTGTGTTGCTGGCAGATCAGCCGCTGCTGGATCAGACGGCTCTGGCCGAACTTGGCCGGCATGCCAAGGTTCAGCCTGGTGTGGCGTGGGCGGCGAATTACGGCAATCGGGTGGGGGTGCCAGCCTGGCTACCTCGGGGACTCTGGGGCGAAGTCACGGCGCTGACTGGCGATGCCGGTGCCGGCGGCATCTTGAACAGGGCAGGTGCGCGTCCGGTTGACGTGCCGGGGGTACAACAGGACGTTGATACCCCGCAAGACTGGTTATCGGTAAAACAGTGGTTAGCCGAACAGGCCGGATAGCCAGGCAATGCCGACGCTGAAGATGCCCAGACTGACCGCGAGGCCCAGGGTGTACAAGCGGGTGTTGGCTGAGCGTTGCTGAGCCACATGGAGCTCAACGGTGCGCTGGGCAATGTCCTCGGCGGTTTCACGGGAGATCTCGTGCGCTTGCTGCATCGCCTCAGACTGCAGGGTTTGCCAGAACTCGGTATCGATGGTTTGCACACTGGTTATGTGAGCTTTCAGTTCTGCCATGTGTTCAGCGGTAAAGCCGGTATTTTTGGACCGATCTTTTTTCAAAGACGCCAGTTCCCGCCCCAGATTCAGGTTAATGTCGTCCAGCAGCTTGCTGAACTCATTGAGGCGTTCGTCGATGGCGCCATCCTGTTTGCTGCGGTTTTCGTCCAATGCCCGTCTAAGGTGATCAAACTGCTCGTCGAACAGTGAGCTGAGCAGTTCGTGCAGCCGGTTGTTGATGTCGGTTTTCACCGCAGAGCGGGCGATCTGCTCGATCTTGGGTGACATCTCAACCGAAGCGCCGGCGCGGATGTTCAGCAAGTCATCTTTGAAGTATTGCGCTTCGGTGTTTGCCGCGACGGGCGCAAAGGTCTCCGGAAGGGTTCCCTGTGCCACATCATGGGCCAGTTGATCGAGCATTCGGGCAAGCCCGTCGGTTTGCGTGGGCTTGGTCAGGATGTTGTACACGCCAAAATTTTTTGCTTCGTCGGTGAACGACGAGGATTTTTTGGAGGTGCACATAATAATGGGGATGCCCGCAGTTTCCGGGTTACCTTTGATGGCCTTGGTCGCCTCCACACCATTCATGCCGGGCATCAGGTGATCCATAAAAATCACGTCTGGCCGATCATGGCGTTTCAGGAAGTCGAGCGCTTCCTCGGCAGAGCTTGCCATATTCACCTCCATGTTCCGACCCTCAAGCAGTTTGCTCAGCGCAAATCGTGCTACTTTCGAGTCGTCCACCAGCAGAGCATTTTTGATTGCCATGTCACTACCTCAAGCTGTTACTGCAAACGCGTGGTTACTGCGACCGGGTTGTTACCAGCCATCCAGTTGCGGGCATTGGGTTGCCCGATAGCTCTTGTCCCGGTAACAGACACCGGGTTCTGTGGTGCGGGCGGTGAAGATTTCGCCCGCTGCCGTGATCAGGCGAACCTGGCCGTAAGGTTCGCCATGGCGAAACGTCGCCTCGATGGAGCTGCCATTGGGGTTGCGCAGCAGGCCATTGCCATGGAATCGGCCCGCCATATACTGGCCATCGTACTTCTTGCCGTCGGCAAGGATTTCAGAGCCCCTGCCGTGGAATTCGCCGTTCGAAAATTCGCCCTCATAGGAGCGGCCATCCGGGTAGGTGAGCGCACCCTGGCCGTGGAACTCATCGTTTCTGAAACCGCCCACATAGAGCATGCCATCAGCGGTGGATAGTGAGCCATGGCCATTCATGCTTCCGCGAACCCAGGTGCCGGTCAATATGTCGCCTTTGTCGAGCGTCAGCGTGCCCTGGCCATGAAACTCGTCGTTGTGAAACTGGCCGGTGTAAGTGGCGCCGTCGGCACTGTGCCACTGGCCTTCGCCATCGCGCTTGCCGTGAGCCCAGTCGCCCTCGTAGCGACGGCCATCCGCAAACCAGGCCGTGCCGGTGCCGTGAAATTCTCCGTCGACAAAGTGACCCTGGTAACGCAGGCCAGAGCTGTCCTGCCAGCTGCCATCGCCGGTGGTGACGCCACCAACCCAGGCGCCGTTATGGTAGCTGACGGTGGTGTAGGCTTCCAGCCGGCCTGCCAGGGTAAGCTGCTGGCCTGCACTCAGAATGACGGCATTGCTCCAGGGCTGATAACCGGGTTTCTCGATAACGACTTCATAGCGACCAGGGTCCAGTTCCAGGTCCAGCCGGGTGGCGCCATAGGCTTTGCCATTAATGGTCACCTTGTCGCCGATCACGTTGGAACGCAGTACCAGTGTGCCCGTGGTGGTCGGTGGCGGCTCCGGAGCAACCACCGGGGTGTGGACAGGGGCGTCGACGCGCGTCGTGATGGCGGCCGCGGGCTCTTCGGCAGCCGTCGCCACTGCTTCGCCCGGGTCCGCAGAGCCGCCTGCTGTAACCGGGGTAAGGGTGTTGGCCGACGCCGGGGTAGACCGCTCGGGCATAGTCTTCTGGACCGAGGCAAGGCCGGCCGTCACCAGGAGCATTAATGCAAGGGCGTTGACGAACAGTAGTGGTCTGAAATCGACCATGATGAAACCTCTTGATCCAAACCTTCCGGATGCTTTGTTAGGGTTTCATCTTACCCAGTGTCTGCAACGTTCTGTAACAGGAAGTGACTGAACTTTACGAGAATGCTGGCCAAATCACACTTTGTCCGGAAGCTGGTCATGGTTGAGCTGCTCCCAGGACTTCATGTAAACATCGGCTTCATATTGATAGGGCGACCGGAACGGCGTCAGCACAAAATCAAACACCAGAAAAAAGGAGCCGATCGACAGCCAGGCAATGGCCAGGGTGCTGGTGGTAGTCGCTTGCTGCTCAGGGTTTGAGCTGACAAAATTCTGCAGCACAGGAACAAGGTCTGACGCCATCACCACAGGGTTAAAGCTGGCCAGCACAAACGGCAGCCAGAAGGCGATAAACACCGGGAAAAAGCCGTAGGACCAGAGCAGCCGGCGCAGCAGGTAAACGGCAACTTCTCGCCAGAACCGCTGTCTTATTTCAGGTACCTTGTGGATGCGCTCCAGGTACTGGCGACGCTCGGCCCACCAGGCGGCGACTTCCGGGGCGTCGATGTGCTTCGGGGTTCGGTCTGTCATAAGTCGGCAGGCTACCTTGTTGAGTCCGTTCGGTGCATCATATCCGATACTACGTGTTACTCTGTAATTCTCCAATTGTTCAATACAAAGGAACGCATTCATGGCTGCAGTTACCGACAACGCAATTCATCCAGCTTTCGAGAAACTTCGCAGTCACCGGATCAGCACCCTTAACGTTGATGTTGAGGAATATCGCCACAAGAAGACCGGTGCCCGCCATCTTCACCTGGCCGCGGATAACGACGAGAACGTCTTTTTCGTCGCCTTGCGCACCTTCCCGATGGATTCCACCGGGGTGGCTCATATTCTGGAGCATACTGCGCTGTGCGGCAGTGAGCGTTATCCGGTTCGCGATCCGTTTTTCATGATGATCCAGCGTTCCCTGAACACCTTTATGAACGCCTTTACCAGCAGTGACTGGACTGCCTATCCGTTTGCCAGCATGAACCGCAAGGATTTCGACAATCTGTTGTCGGTTTACCTGGATTCGGTGTTTTTCTCCAAGCTGGATCCGCTGGATTTTGCCCAGGAAGGCCATCGACTGGAATTTGACAAGCCGGACGACCCTTCCAGTGACCTGGTCTACAAAGGCGTGGTCTACAACGAGATGAAAGGCGCCATGAGTTCGCCTACTTCCCAGTTATGGCAAAGCCTGACCAGCCACCTGTTCCCGACCACCACCTACCACTACAACAGCGGCGGTGAGCCGGATCATATTGTCGATCTGAGCTATGACGACCTGGTGAAGTTCTACCGGCATCATTACCATCCGAGTAACGCGATTTTTGCCACCTACGGCAACATTCCCGCTCATGAACACCACGAGAAGTTCGAGGAACTGGCGCTCAAGCGTTTTGAGCGACTGCACGTTGAACTTCCGGTGTACGATGAAAAGCGGATGTTTGCCCCGCTGCGAGTGGAGCAGGGTTACGCGGTAAGTGAAGGTGAGGGCACCGAGAACAAGACTCACATTGTGACCGGTTGGTTGCTGGGTCACAGCTTTGATCTGCAGGAAAACCTGGAAGGTCAGTTGTTGTCTGCGGTACTGCTTGAAAACAGTGCTTCGCCGCTGATGCGGGCGCTGGAAACCACTGACATCGGCCACTCCCCGTCACCCATGTGCGGTCTGGAAGATTCCAACCGGGAAATGACCTTTGTCTGTGGCATCGAGGGCAGCGAGCCGGAACGCCGGGCAGACCTGGAAGCCTTGATTGAAGCCACCCTTGGCCAAGTGGCGGAAGAGGGCGTAAGTCAGGACCGGCTGGAAGCGATCCTGCACCAACTGGAGCTGCATCAGCGGGAGATCGCCGGTGATCATTTTCCTTACGGTCTGCAACTGATCATGAGCGCCATTGCGCCGATGGTTCACGGCGGCGATCCGGTGGAATTGCTGGATCTCGAGCCTGTACTGGCGACCCTGCGTGAAAAAATCAAAGACCCGGATTACGTGCCCGGGCTGATTCGGCGCAAGCTGATTGATAACCCGCACCGGGTAACCCTGACCTTGCGCCCGGATGAAAAACTGGAAGGCCATCACCAGCAGGCGGTCCGGGAAGCGCTGGCCCGTCGCAAGGCCAGCCTGACAGAAGCGGAAGTGACCGCCATCGTTGAGCGGGCGCAAGCCCTGGAAGAGCGTCAGTTGCGTAAGGACGACGATTCCATCTTGCCGAAAGTGGGTCTGGACGATGTCCCCCTGCAGATGCCGGAGCCGGAAGGCAGCTACGATGCCGAAACCGGGGCAACGGTATACTCCCGTGGCACCAATGGCCTGGTGTATCAGCAGGTGGTGTTGCCGGTACCGGCATTGACCAATGACGAATTATTGCTGTTGCCCTACTACACCACGCTGATTTCTGAGGTGGGCTGTGGCGAGCTGGATTATCTGCAGATGCAGGATCGGATCTCTGCCGAATCCGGCGGTATTGGTGCCTCGTTCTCGACCAAGGGCCGCATTGACGATGTGCAGGACCTGTCGGGTTACCTGATCTTCAGTGGTAAAGCCTTGTCGCGCAACAGCAGAGAGCTGACGCAGCTGTTGAAAGATGTGTATACCGGCGTCCGTTTTGACGAAAAAGAACGCATCCGGGAAATCATTGCCCAGGTTCGCGCCCGCCGTGAGCAGGCCATAACCGGCAGTGGCCATGGCCTTGCCATGGGGGCTGCGGCCCAGGGTTTGAGCGTCGGGTCCTGGCTGTCATTCCGTCTTGGTGGGCTGGCGGGTATTCGCGGCACCAAAGAACTGGATAAGTCGCTGAAAGACGAAAAGACACTGGAAGACTTTTGCGCCAGTCTTACCGCGTTGCATAGCAAGATCCGCAACCAGAACCGGCAATTCCTGTTGATCGGGGAAGATGGCCAGTTGGCACCCATGCTCGATGACCTGAAAGCCTGCTGGCAGGGCGACGTTGGTGAATCCGGCGAGGCCTGGTCCATGGCGCCGATAGGCTACAGCACCCATGAAGCCTGGCTGACCTCCACCCAGGTCAACTTCTGCGCCAAGGCTTACGGCACGGTTGCGGTGGATCATCCGGATGCGGCGGCGCTGACGGTGTTGGGTGGTTTCCTGCGCAACGGCTATCTGCACCGGGCGATCCGGGAAAAAGGCGGCGCCTACGGTGGCGGTGCCGGGCAGGACAGTGTGAACGGTGTGTTCCGGTTCTTTTCCTACCGGGATCCGAGGTTGGCGGAAACACTGGACGATTTCGATGCAGCGCTGGACTGGCTGCGCACCGAAAGCCATGAGGCGCAGTCGCTGGAAGAAGCCATTCTTGGCGTGATCGGTCAACTGGACCGGCCCCGTTCGCCGGCCGGCGCTGCCCGTCATGCGTTTCACAACCAGTTGTTTGGCCGGTCTGCGGATCAGCGGGCCCGGTTCCGTGAGCGGGTTCTGGCGGTCACCATTGACCAGATGAAGCATGTGGCCGACGCCTGGCTGGTGCCCGAAAAAGCCAGTGTGGCCGTGGTCACCAGCCCGGACAACCGCGCTGTGGTAGAAGGTCTGGGCCTGGACATCCAGGAGATCTGATCCCCCGAATACCGCTGATTGCCTGCGCCAGACCGCCCGCAGGCGATCAGCGGTGCCGCTTGAGCCCGGTGCTCACGAGGATGCGGGTAGCAATCTCTTCAACCGAGTAGGCGGTGGTGTTCAGGTACGGGATGCGTTCCCGCTTGTACATCAATTCGATTTCTTCCACCTCATGCATGCACTGCTGGATCGAGGAATAGCGGGAATTTGCCCGCCGTTCATTGCGAATTGTTGACAGCCGTTCCGGTTCAATCGTCAGCCCGAAAATCTTTTCTTTATGAGGGCGCAATGCGGCCGGCAGTTTCTGGTCCTCCAGGTCTTCCTCGGTGATCGGATAGTTGGCGGCCTTGATGCCATATTGCAGGGCCAGATACAGGCACGTGGGTGTTTTGCCGCTGCGTGATGCCCCGACCAGGATCAGGTCTGCCTCGCTGTAATGCCGGATGCGGGCACCGTCATCGTTATCCAGGGCAAAGTTGACCGCATGAATCCTGCGCTCGTAACTGCCGGCGTTGTTGATCGCGTGGGACTTGCCGACCGTGTAGGAAGAGGACGAATTGAGCTCCTTTTCCAGCGGGCTCAGGAAGGTGCCGAAAATGTCGATCATAAAGCCGTCAGCGGTGCTGATGATGTCACGGACGCTGCTGTTGACGATGGTGTCGAAAACCAGCGGCTGGCTGCCATCCACTTCTGCCGCCTTGTTGATGCGTTTGACCAGTGCGTGAGCTTTTTCTTCGTCGTCGATGTAGGGCACGGTAACCCGTTCAAAATCAATTTTTTCAAACTGGGCGAGCAGAGCGTGACCGAGCGCCTCGGCGGTCAGGCCGGTGCCGTCAGAGATAAAAAATGCCGTTCTTTTCATGATGTGATCCGGTCCGGTTTTTGGCGAGTCCCTAGGTAATTCCCGCAGCTTACAGTATCATACACGCCATATTCGAGACTCCGCGTCATTTAGAATCAAGGGAGACAGGCTTTGGAAGATTACATTATCTGGTTTGACCACCTGGGAATGTCCGACGTTGACCGGGTTGGAGGCAAGAATGCCTCTCTCGGTGAAATGATCAGTAATCTGGCCAATGCAGGCGTTACTGTCCCCGGCGGTTTTGCCACTACCGCATACGCCTATCGAGAATTCCTGGCAACCGACGGGCTGAAAGAGCGGATCGACGAAGTGCTCGACGCCCTGGATGTGAATGACGTCAATGAACTGGCCCGGGTTGGTGCCCGGATCCGTCAGTGGGTGATCGATACGCCGTTCCCTGACGCTCTGGATAATGCCCTGAAAGAAGCGTTTGCCAAGCTCCAGGATGGTCATGACGACATGGCCGTGGCCGTCCGCTCCTCCGCAACCGCGGAAGATCTGCCCGATGCCTCGTTTGCCGGACAACAGGAAACCTTCCTGAATGTGGTGGGTTTTCAGCAGATTCGCACGTCGGTCAAGGAAGTGTTTGCCTCGCTGTTCAACGACCGCGCGATTTCCTACCGGGTACACCACGGCTTTGATCACAAGTTGGTGGCTTTGTCGGCCGGTATTCAGAAAATGGTGCGCAGCGAAACTGCGTCCAGCGGTGTCCTGTTTACCCTTGATACGGAATCCGGTTTCCGGGACGTGGTGTTCATTACCTCCTCTTACGGTCTGGGCGAAACCGTCGTACAGGGTGCGGTTAACCCTGACGAGTTCTATGTGCACAAGCCCACGCTGGAGGCTGGCCGTCCGGCTGTGCTGCGCCGCAACCTGGGCAGCAAAGCGATAAAAATGATTTACCACACCGAGCCCGGTGAAGGCCAGCTGGTAGAAACGGTCAAGGTAGATCAAGACGACCGCAATCGTTTTTCCATTACCGATACGGAAGTGGAAGAACTGGCCAGGCAGGCAATGATCATCGAGAAGCACTATCAGCGCCCGATGGATATCGAGTGGGCGAAAGACGGTGACGACGGCAAGATCTACATCGTTCAGGCCCGCCCGGAGACCGTAAAGAGCCGCTCTTCTGCCAATGTCATGGAGCGCTACCTGCTGAAAGAAACCGGCAAGGTGCTGGTGGAAGGCCGCAGTATCGGCCACAAGATCGGCAGTGGTCCGGTCAAGATCATCACCAGCATCAACGAAATGGATCGGGTACAGCCCGGCGACGTGCTGGTCACCGACATGACCGATCCGGACTGGGAGCCGGTGATGAAGCGGGCTGCCGCCATCGTCACCGACCGCGGCGGCCGCACCTG
>JAWOAO010000466.1:0-3275 GCA_046498485.1 Marinobacter sp.
CGGCAATCACATCAATCTGGTAACGGCCGGCCGCCGGCAGCCGGGTAACGGAATCCCGGTATACGCCGTCTTCCGGCGGCTGCTCGCCTGACAGCACTTTGGTGCCCCGGCGACCGTCGTTTGCGATGATTGACAGGCTCACCTGCATCACGCCCAGGAAATCGGCACTCTGAAGCGGTTCGGACTCTTCAAAGAACGCAACTTCGAGAGCAAACGGGCTGTCCTCGGAGAACTCCGGTGGTATCGGGCTCACCGTCATGCGCAAATCACTGACCACGGTTACCCGACTGCCCTGACCAAGATCGCCGACGATACGCCAGCGCCCTGCCGCCGGCTCAGTGACGGTAATCAGATCGTAGCCCGGCTCCGCTGCCCAGCGCACGTTAGCCGGCACATTCTCCACGGTAAACGGCTCAGCATCCGGGGCCGCCAGCGCCAGAGCGCGGGATTCTCCGGAGGCGCGGCCGGTAAATATCAGTGCGGTGAATTCCTTCACGCCCTCATCTACCGCAAAGCCATCACCCTCGATCGGAATCTGTGCCTGAGGTACCGCGGTATTCAAGGCATCGGCAAAGGCCAGATTAAGTGCTTCCGCCGTTTGAGCGAGCTGGAAACTGCCCCCGGATTCGCGGGCCAGCCGGCGCAGGAAGGTGATGTCTGCCAGTTCGGATAGGCCCACGGTATGAATGGTTGCGCCTTTGGCAATCAGCGACGGCAACAGGGTATCGAGAATTCGCTGCTCTTCGGCGCGACTGGCCGCATCGCCGCCGGGTATATCGACCTTGCCATCACTGAGCAGGATGATATGGGTATTTTCGAGGGTGCCGCCGGAGAGCCAGTCGTCACTGGCTTTTTCCAGGGCCAGCCCGAGGTTGGTATGCAAAGCCACGGAGTTGATCCGGGCAGAACGCTCGACCATGGTGTCGCGCCAGGCGTCGTCAACGCTGCCGTGAGGCACCAGCATGTTGACGTACTGCCCGAAGGTCCAGAGGCCGGCCTCAGAGCCCGCCGGCAGCATGCGGGCCAGCAGGCGCACAGCCGGCCGGCGCAGATTTTCCGGGTCGGTTTCTTTCATCGACCCGGACATGTCGACAATGATGCGCACGTCTGCCTGTTGCGGCAGTGTCAGCGCGGTGTCCTGAGCACTGGCCTGCGCTGGCAGCAGGATGAACATCACCAGCAGCAGGATTCCCTGAATTCGCTTCATAGCCACCATTGCCTGTCCGTTATTGTAAATGTTGTAAGGTGCCTGATTATTTCCGCACCAGGCGGTACCGCACCAGATCCAGAATCCACACCAGCAGCATAACGATCGCCGCCAGGGAGAAATTGAACAGCGCCCTGCCCGCCGCATCGGCGTCACCCAGAATCAGCTCATAGCCGGCAAACAACCAGGCCGGTATCCACCAGTTTGCCAATTCGGCGGATTCCACCGGTGTCAGCAGTAACACCATCAACGCCGCGAGCAGCAGCGTACGCAGTCCGTAAAAAGGCAGCAGCCGGAATAACGACTTCATCATGTAGAAGAACACGACAAAAGCCACCGCATAGGCGGCCCAGAATATTCCATAAGCTAATGAAGCATCAGTATCAATCATTACAGAACCCAGTGAATTATGTGGTCTTCCCAGTCTTCTTGCGGAACGCGGTCTTCAGAGACCACCTTACCCTGCACGGATGCGCCGGCCCGGTGAACGGATTGCGGGTCGCCACTGCGCAGCGGATGCCAGTCTGCCAGCGGCCGGCCTTCTGCCAGGGTGCGGTAGGCACAGGTATAAGGTAACCAAGGGTACTGGTTAACCGTTTCTGGTGTCAGCACCGTACAGCCGGGCACCTTCGCCAGGCGTTCGGAATAGACCGTACAACGGCAGGTCTGACTGTCCATGTACCGGCAAACCAGGTCGGTATGGTAAACCTCGCCGGTGTCTTCATCTTCGAGCTTCTGCAGGCAACACTGTCCGCAACCATCACACAGCGATTCCCACTCCTGCGGCGTCATCTCGTGCAGGCGCTTGCGCTGCCAGAAGGGAATCTGCGCAATCATTTGCTGCGTTGCTCAGCTTTGTGGCGGAAATCGACGATGTAGGTTTCGGTTTCTTCCGGCATCTGCAGGAAAAAATCCTTATCTGCCAGCGCGGCCAGCACTTCTTGCCCGGACGTTCTGGCCAGCTTCTTGTCCGGGCTTAACAGCAGGTCCATGGAGTGAACCGGCTTACCAAAAATGGCACGCAAGGCCTCGGGCAACTCATCCCATTTCTGGCCCCGGCGAACGTACAGATAGGTGTCGCTTTTTTTACTGCTGCGAAACACCGACACAAATTCACGATCTTTCATTGGCTGAGAAGTTCCTCGAGTTCGGGTAGTGCCGGCGCAATCACGTCTTTTCGCCAGCCCTCAAAAAATCGGTTACCGATCAGGGTACGATCCTGAACCAGGGTCTCTAAACGCTTTCTTGGTGCAAGCAATTCAATCGGTATATCAGTGTCTTCTGACACTTTCTTAAAGCACCGCTTTACCTTTTTGTAAAACGCCTGCTGATCCCGGGTTAATGGTTTTGAAATGGTCTCCAGGCTGGAATGATCGGCGTCTTTGGCATTGCGGACCAGTTCCAGCAGGTGCTCCCCGTAGCGCCTTATAATGCCACCGGGTACTCCCTGCACATCGTTGAGTTCCCTGAGAGAATCCGGGCAACGTTCGGCGATGGCAATCAACAATGCGTCGTTCAACACCCGGTTGCGGGGCCGGTCCAGGCGTCGGCATTCGGCCTCGCGCCAGATAACCAGCGCCTGCAGAACCGCTTGCTGGGTCGGTGTCAGGGCCCAGCCGCCGCGCAGCTTCAAATAATGTTGTTCCGGTTCTTCCTGCTGGGCAGCTTCTTCTGCAAAGCGACGGGACTCATCGGCCATCGCCTGCTCCAGGCCTCGTGCCCGCAGCTGTTCACACACCCAGCTGTGGAGTGGCTGCAGAAACCGGATGTCGTCCACCGCATAACGTTCCTGCGCCGGGCTCAAGGGCCGTGCCAGCCAGTCAGAACGGGTAACCGACTTGTCCAGCGTTTCGCCAAACAGGGATTCGACCAGTCGGGCGTAGCCGACCGAGAACCCGGCACCGGCCAGCGCCGCGCCGATCTGTAAGTCCAGCAAGCCCTGCGGCGCCACATCCAGCCAATGCCGGAACAGCTCCAGATCCTCGCTCATGGCATACAACAGCTTCGGCCGTTCCGGGTCTGCCAGCATCTGCCGGAATTGCTCGGAGGCTTCTGCTACGTCCGGGTC
>JAWOAO010000007.1:0-18881 GCA_046498485.1 Marinobacter sp.
CCTTTGTACAAAACAGTTTGCGACAGCTGATTGGCCATAACCGGATAACAACCAAACATGATTAGCGCCTGGCTGCTGGTATTCATATCAATTAGCTACATCTCCCTGTTGTTTGTGATCGCCTGGGCCGGCGATCACAAACAACAGGGAGATGTAGCTAATTGATATGAATACCAGCAGCCAGGCGCTAATCATGTTTGGTTGTTATCCGGTTATGGCCAATCAGCTGTCGCAAACTGTTTTGTACAAAGGATCTGCGGCCTCCAGCTGCTTCATGTTATCCACGCTTGGTGCACCATTTGAATTCAGAGGCACCAGCTCCCGGCGCTGACAGTTAAGCAGATGAGCCCGATATGACACCGCATCGCTAACCGTTTGCTCGAAGCGGTACAGAGTAAAGCGAACAATGTCGGGGTCGTCGGTATCCCGGCTGAAACCACTGGTATCGACCGTCGAAAAGGCGGTGACGTAGGGAACCACAAAAGTCCACGGTCTGAAGAAGATTTGTTCTCGCTCGGTGGCAACGACGACGGCCTCCTCAGGCAGCAAAGAACGCTTGTGGTCGAACCAGGTGTACTCGCCTGAAACAAGGTAGGCGAGCATACCGGCGCCGGCAAACGCCGGTACCAGCCATTTTGGCGCACGTTTTGCCGTGGCCGCCCGGATGCCAAGGGCAATGCCGGCAGCACCCACACCACAGATAATGGTGGCAACAAAAGTCCAGAACATACTATGGGTATCCTCAAAAAAAAGAACGGGCTCCCTCAGTGAGGAAGCCCGTTCGGTCTCAACCCGTCATTGCGAGCAATGAGTCAGGCTGTCTTACCGTTTAGTGGTCTTGAGCACTTCCGGAACCGCGCGGGTAACGAACGCTCTCAACCAACTCCTGGATTTCAATGGGTGGCTCTGCAGTCACTTTCGATACACTGAAGGCTACCGCAAAGTTGACCAAAGCACCAATCGCACCGATGGACAGTGGGGAGATACCCAATACCCAGTACTCAGCGGTATCCGGGAAGTTAGCCGTACCCGGTATGAAGAACCAGCCTTTATACACGAAGATGTAGATCAGCGTGAAGATTAGACCGGAAAGCATACCCAGGCTTGCGCCAATGTTGTTCACACGCTTGGAGAAGATGCCCATCATCAGCGCCGGGAACAGTGAGGCGGCGGCTATACCGAAGGCCAGGGCGACCACCTGTGCCGCGAAGCCCGGAGGGTTCATCCCCAGCCAGGTTGCAACCACAATGGCCACAGCCATGGAGATCCGCGCTGCCAGCAGTTCGCCTTTGTCACTGATGTTGGGGTTGAGCCGGCCTTTGATCAGGTCGTGGCTGACCGCAGAGGATATTGCCAACAACAGGCCTGCCGCAGTAGACAGTGCCGCGGCAAGACCGCCGGCCGCAATCAGGCCGATAACCCAGCCAGGCAGATTGGCGATTTCCGGATTGGCCAGTACCAGGATGTCGTTGTTAACAACCAGCTCGCTGCCTTCCCAGCCACGTGCAGCGGCAGTATCGGCGAAGTCGGCATTGGCATCATTGTACAGCTGAATACGGCCGTCGTTGTTCTTGTCCTGATAGGTAATCAGGCCGGTTTCTTCCCAGGTCGAGATCCAGGCCGGGCGTGCGTCGTACTCGATTGGCTGAGCCGCCGTGCCTTCCGGATAGATGGTGGTCATCAGGTTCAGACGAGCCATGGATGCAACAGCCGGAGCGGTCAGGTACAGCAGGGCGATAAAGACCAGAGCCCAGCCGCCGGACCAACGGGCGTCAGACACCTTGGGTACCGTGAAGAAGCGAATGATAACGTGGGGCAGGCCGGCAGTACCGATCATCAGGGACAGCGTAAACAGAACCATGTTCAGTTTGTTGTCCACATCTGCAGTGTATTCCCGGAAGCCAAGATCGGTGACGACCTGGTTCAGTTTTTCCAGTAGCGGCAGGCCGGATTCAGTATGGGTAGAGAACATGCCCAGACCCGGAATCGGGTTGCCAGTCAGCTGCAGGGAGATGAACACAGCCGGAATTGTATAGGCCACGATCAATACGCAGTACTGCGCCACCTGGGTGTAGGTGATGCCCTTCATGCCACCCATTACGGCGTACAGGAAAATGACAACGGCAGCGATCATCAGACCGCTAGTCGCTTCTACTTCAAGGAAGCGGGAGAATGCCACACCTGCCCCGGCCATTTGGCCGATGACGTAGGTTAGCGATGCTACGAGCAGGCAGACAACCGCAATCAGGCGGGCGTTCGGGCTGTAGTAACGATCACCGATGAATTCCGGAACCGTGAACTTGCCGAACTTACGCAGATACGGAGCCAGCAGCATGGCCAGCAGCACGTAACCGCCGGTCCAGCCCATCAGGAAGGTGGAGTTAGCGTAACCACCGGCAGCGATCAGGCCTGCCATGGAGATGAAGGAGGCCGCAGACATCCAGTCGGCGCCAATGGCCATACCGTTGGTGACGGGGTGAATACCGCCGCCAGCGACGTAGAAATCACTGGTACTACCGGCTTTCGCCCAGACCGCGATGCCGATATAGATCAGGAACGAGCCCCCTACGAACAGGAGGTTAATTGCAAATTGGCTCATTGATTCTTACTCCTCTTCCACGCCGAATTGTTCGTCGATTTTGTTCATGCGCCAGGCGTAGAAGAAAATCAGAACGATGAAGGTAAGAATCGAGCCTTGCTGGGCAAACCAGAAGCCGAGATCCGTGCCGCCGACCGGAATACCGGCAATCATGGGGCGTAGCAGAATAGCAAAGCCGTATGAGACCAGAGCCCAGATGACCAGGCTCCCGAAAATCAGGCGAAGGTTCGCCTTCCAGTAGTTTTCAGCGTCGTAGCTATGACCTGACATACAAATCACTCCTGTATTGTTTTTGTGGGGGTTCGGTGGGTTTTCTGTGGGTTATTGCGGATAGAGAATTTATTATTCATATAGTACTTCTCCGACTTGTTGTCTCCTGTGACTTTACCGGTCAACGGATTTATGGATATTGGCAAATGGTCTAACTCTCAGTAACTTGCCTTAAAACAGGGCAAGCAACTACCGCCTGCGCGCGGATGGCTAATAGCGGTGCATATTCTTTAAACGGCGTTGATAATGCAGCTTTTCCGCCAGTTCTTTCAGGGTTTTGACGCCATTTTTTTGTGCTTTGTTGAGCGCGACCAGCGTCAGTTCGGCGGTAACAAGCGCATCAGCCGCAGCGTGATGCCGCTCACTAACCTCGAGCCTGAAAAAATCAGCCCAGTTATCAAGGCCCCGTCCTTTGACGTCGGCGTGCGGGAAAAACGCGGGTAACAGCTCGGCAACGTCCATCCAGACATGGGGCAGGGTGTACCCGAGTTGTGCTTTCAGGGTCTTCTCAAGGAACTTTTGATCGAAGGCTGAATGGTAGGCGAGCACCGGATCGCCATTCATCCACTCCAGCAGGTACAGCAGGGCATCCTCGGTTTCATGGCCCTGAGTCAGGGCCTCTGTGCCGATGCCGTGAATCAGAACGGTTTCCCGGATGTCGAGTTCGGGTCTTCGTAGAATCAGGTCGAACTGATCATTCAGGTGGATGACGCCCCCCTCGATGGCAACGGCGCCGATGGCAATGACTTCGTCTTTTGAGGATTTGAGTCCCGTGGTTTCGAGGTCCAGTACGATCAGCCGGCAACGCGACAGTTGCTGTTCATCCACTGTTTTTGGAGTGGGCAGATTATCGGGGTCGTGATTTCCGATCACGCCACCCCGGTGCTGCGCCAGCCACTGCTTTATGTGCTCAAACATGGTGATTCGGACACCTAGAGTTGGTAAGTGACTTCCAGCTTTTGCTGGAGCCGTTGCGCCTGTCGGAAGGATTCCCTGAGAATCCGGCGGTCCAGCGGGTTCAAGTCATCCGGATCAATGAAGTTGGTCAGTTCTTCGCCTTTACCCAGCATTTCCTGGTGTGCACGCATCCGGATTGCCTGAATCAGACTGTAAGCTTCTTTCCAGGCGTTGGCGTCTTTGGCGTCAAATATGCCTTTCTTCGACAGTTGCTCCATCCGTTCCAGCGTGTTCGCGTTTTCAATGCCGTTGGCCAGAGCAAACACCCGGATGGACTCGACAAACGGTGCAAGTCCCTGTCGCTTCAGGTCCAGGACGTGCTTTTTTTCATCGTTTACGTAGCGGAAATTCCGGAACATGGTCAGTGGTGGTTTGCGCTGGAAGGCGTTGCCGGCCAGCATTTTCTGGAACAGGGCATTCTTGCGGATTCGTTCCAGAACTTTCTCCAGCAGGCGATGAAGAGGCTCCATGGGGCCAAAAACCGCGCGCATGTCCAAAAAGATTGATGAGTACACCAGGTTTTGCGGAGTTGCAGCATCAATAAACCGGATGAACCAGTCATCCCATTCGCGATCGCTCAGGCACAGCTTGGGGTTGCTGGCCATGATGTTGCCTTTGCACAACGTGAACCCACACTCAGCCAGTTCGTCGTTGACCTTGCGGGCAAAAGGCAGCAGTTTGTCCCGCACTTCTTGATCGGTCATGCCTTCGGGGGTTTCAAACAGGATGCCGTTATCCTGGTCGGTCAGCAATGTTTGCTCCTGTCGGCCTTCACTGCCAAAAGTCAGCCAGGTGAAGGGGATACCCGGGTCGTGCTTTTTCAGGTTGAGTTCCAGTACCCGACGAACGGTCACGTCATTCAGAGTGGTGATGATCTTGACCACTTGCCCGGAGTCAGCGCCATGGGCAAGCATCGAGTCCACCAGTCGCGACACATCCGACCGTAAACTGACCAGGGTGCGAAGATGGGTTGCGGTACCAATGGTTCGGGCCAGGTTGACCAGATCCACCCGCTGCAAGGAAAACAGATCTCGTTCCGAGACAACACCAATCAGCAGGTCGTCATCATCGACCACGCACAAATGCGCAAAATGATGCTCGGCCATCAGCATGGCGGCTTCGAAGGCATCGGCGGTGGCGGGCAGGCGGCAAGGGTCTTTTGTCATCACCTGGCGAACGGGTGTGTCCAGCGGGCCTTTTTCTTCAGCAATCATGGTGCGCAGGTCGCGCAGGGTAAAAATGCCGGTGGGGTGGCGGTTGTCGTCGGTAATAATGATGCTGCCGACGTTGTTTTCATGCATCCGGGCAACCGCTTTGTGTACCGGCAAGTCTGGCGAACACACAATCGGATTGCGCAGGGCATAGCGTTCCAGGGGCGTGTCCAGGCTGTTGCTGGAACCAATGGAGGCCATGGCGCGGGACTGGATGCGCTGGTTGACCTGATCCAGCAGACTGCTGACACCCCGCAGGCAGAAATCACGAAAAGGTTCGCTTTCCGAAAAAATCGTAATGAAGGCTTTTTGTTCGATACTCAGGCAGAAGGTGTCACCGTCGGCCCGGTGCAGGGTTCGGGTCGGGCGTTCGCCGATCAGGGCGGCCAGCGGGAAACATTCGCCCTGGCTGATCTCGAAGGTGGTCTCTGCCCGGTCTTCTTTCTCGTTGTGACGCTCGCCCCGGATTCGCCCCTGTTTGACGATGTAAAAGCGTTTGACCACACCCTCATCCGGTGATAACACCACATCCTGGTCGGCGTAGAATCGCAGCGTCGCATGCTCAGCAAAGTGGGCCAGATGCGTGTCATCCATGCTGGAGAAGGGCGAGTGCTCCCTGAGGAAGGTCATGATGGCCCGGGTGTTCTGGGGGCGGGTCATATCCTGATTTGCTGCAGCCATATCGCAATCCGTGGTTGGACAGAGCTGGTCGGCCTGGGCAGATGCTCCGTCATTATTGTTGTCCGCATTGAGTGTAGTTCAGCGGAACCGTGTTCTGCCCTACGATTTTCGTCGCAGAGCCACTGTGGGCTTTTCTTTATGGTAGCCCGTCGCGGTGGTAGAGTTCTGATACTTGTCAATCCAGAAGCAGTTTCACCCATGACCAGTAAAGATGAACGTCTGGCGTTTCTTGAAGAGATGAAGGATGTCCGGCGTATCCGCAGACCGAATCGTGCCGAGGTGCCGGCTCTCAGAGAGCTGACCCCCGGGCATATGGAGCGACAAAGATCGGCAGTCGAAACGCCGGTTCGGGATCTGAACCCGCTGACGTCCGACATGGTTGAGCCTTTAACGGCTCACGATCTGCTGAGCTGGATGCGCCCGGGCATTCAGCACGGTGTCTTCAAAAAGCTTCGTATGGGGCAGTATCCGATAGAGGCCAGGCTTGATTTGCACCGGATGACGGTAGAGCAGGCTCGCCTTGAAGTGTTTGGTTTTATTAACGATTGCGTCCGCTACGGGCTGCGGTCGGTGATTATTCTGCACGGCAAAGGTGAACGAAACCCGGATGGTATTGCCCAACTGAAAAGCCACCTGGCCAGATGGTTGCCAGAACTGGACAGCGTGCTCGCCTTTCATTCGGCCCAGAAGCACCATGGCGGCACTGGAGCGGTTTATGTCATGGTGCGCAAAAGTAACACAGACAAACAGCATAACCGGGAAATGCATAACCGCCGGTAAGCCCGCGTTGGCGCCGGCGAATCGCGCAAAGACCTTACGAGGTAGTGATCATGAACAAGCGTTCTATAACTTTGATGGTGTTGATGAGCCTGTTGGTGTTGTCCGGCTGCAAGGACCGGGTGATCTGGGACGACAAAGGCAAGCTGGAGAGCGCCACCGAAGATCGTGAAGTGTGGGATTCCCAAGGCAAAATGAACACCGGCGATCGCGAGATCTGGGTGGATGAGGACGGCAAGGAAGTTGTCAAATAACCGGCACGTCTTCAAGCAAAACAATATAATGGCGGCCATTTTGCGCCCGGCAGGGCTGGTACCAACCGGGAGAATGCTGTGTTTGATGTAATCCGCTACGCCACCGCCGCCCAGTCCATTATCGACGCGGGCAGGTTTCTGTATGACCGGGGCTGGTCTCCGGCCACCAGCAGCAACTATTCCGCCCGGATTGATGCTGATCATGTGGCGATTACCGTATCTGGCCGGCATAAAGGCCAGCTGAGCGCTGGCGACATAATGGTCGTCGACCTGCATGGCCGACCGCTGCAGAGCGAGTGCAAGTCGTCCGCAGAGACGTTACTGCATACCGTGCTTTATCAGATTTTTCCTGACGTCGGGGTGGTCTTGCATACCCACTCGGTCAAGGCCACCGTGCTGAGCCGCCTGACTGCGGCCGACAGCACCCTGGATGTTGAGGGTTATGAGCTCCAGAAAGCCTTCGCCGGAGTGGAAACCCACGCAGGCATCCTCAGTATTCCGGTGTTTGATAACACCCAGGATATTCCGGCGTTGGCGGCGCAATCCAGAGCCTGGTTCCTGGCTCATCCGGAGCAGCCAGGCTATCTGATCCGGGGTCATGGCCTGTACACCTGGGGCAAGACCATGGCGGATTGTCTGCGCCATGTGGAAGCCTTCGAATTCCTGTTTGAATGTGAACTTGAAACCATGAGAGCCCGCCCATGACCACCCTGAGTATTTTTAACCAGAGCCAGCCAGAAGCGGCTCACACCGTTACTACCGATCCGCAGGTGATCGCAGACACCCTGGCGAGCCAGGGTGTGCGCTTTGAGCGGTGGCCAACCCGGGATTTACCGATCGATGCCAGTCAGGAGCAGATTCTGGCGGTCTATGCCGAGGAAGTTGCGGCGCTCAAGCGGGAAGGCGGTTTTCAGACTGCCGATGTGGTCAGCCTGAATCCGGACAATCCCCAGAAAGCAGCGTTCCGGCAAAAATTTCTGGATGAGCACACCCACAGTGAAGACGAAGTGCGGTTTTTTGTGCGGGGCCAGGGCCTGTTCTATTTGCACTTCGGCGACCAGGTGTACGCGCTGATGTGTCAAAAGAACGACCTGATCAGCGTTCCGAACGGTAGCCATCACTGGTTCGATATGGGCCCGGAGCCGGAGTTCACCTGCATTCGCCTGTTTACCAATCCTGAAGGCTGGGTGGCCAGCTTTACCGGTGAAGACATCGCTGCCCGGCTGCCAGGATACGAAACGCTCGCGGGAGTGGCAGGATGATTCGTGTGGTTCTGACCGACATTGAAGGCACCACCAGTTCGATCTCGTTCGTGCACGAAGTGCTGTTTCCCTATGCCAGCAAGCATCTGCCGGACTTTATCCGGGTCCATCACCACACCACGCCGGCGGTAGCAGAGCAGCTGGCCCTGGTGGCGCAAAAGAGCGGGCTGGATGCTAAAAATGTCGAGGGCTTGATCGACGTACTGCAAAGCTGGATTGCCGAAGATCGCAAGGAAGGACCACTCAAAGTCTTGCAAGGTCTGGTCTGGGAGCAGGGTTACCACAACGGTGAGCTGAAAGGACACATTTACCCCGATGCCGCCGAATACCTTCAGCGCTGGCATGATCGGGGGCTGAGATTGTTCGTATATTCGTCAGGTTCTGTAAAAGCCCAGAAACTGATTTTCGGTTTCAGTAACGAAGGCGACTTCACGCCCTTTTTCTCCGGCTATTTTGATACCGGCGTGGGCGGTAAAAAAGACCCGCAGTCGTACCAGAAGATCCTGGCGCAGCTGGGTGTGGAGCCGGCATCGGTGCTGTTCCTGTCGGACATCGAGGCAGAGCTTGAAGCGGCTGAGCGCGCCGGCCTGAAAACGGTGTGGCTGGTCCGGGAGGGCGAGCTGCCAGATACCGGTCGGCCTGTTGCCCGGGACTTCGCGGAGGTGGATACACTGCTACGTAAACGCTAGGAGGTTTAATAATGCCCGGAAACCTACTGCTGCAATGGCTGGTTCCGGGCGTGTGCGCCCTGGTGCTGAGTGGTTGTAACCCGTTCAGCGAAGCTGAGCCCATGATGGGCGAATACCTGGAGCGGCTCGGCCGGGTACTCGATACCCCGCCGGCCGCCCTCCCCAACGATCTGCCTCAGGCCTCGACCATTCCCCGCCGGCGTGAACGCGTGTTAACCATGCCAGACCTCGAACTGGGCATGCTCGATTTCTTGTCGCTGTACGGTTGTGAACTGCAATATGTGGTCGGGGAGCGGAATTCCATCATGGGCCGGATGATGCAGCCGCTCAATCGCCTGCGCTATGAGGTTCAGTTTATCCGGGCGGCCGAAGACTGTCTGGCCCAAGTAGATGACGAAGGGCTTGAGCAGGCATTGCTCGGCGCCATCGAGAGTAAACGGGCCTCCTTGCCAATAGCCATCTGGAATGCCACCTGGGGCGTTGAGGAAGTCGAGCGCTTACTCACCCTGTCCAAAGGCTATTATCCGGTGGCGCCTGAGCTCGACCCCGTGTCTGACCTGGTCCGCGATCTTGATCGGCTCAATCAGACCGTGGCGGCCTTGTCAACGGAGCAGCTTGAGGTGTCTCTGGAGGATGTTGGTCGTATTCACCAGCGCTGGCAGGCCGAGTTTCGGGCGGGTCAGATCATCAACAGTGCGCGGTTACTGATCGCGGGCCTGAATGCCGGCACTGAAACGATCAAGGCACGGCTGGATGCACGCCCGCTATGCCTGAATGAACGACCCAATACTCAGTCAGACATCGTCCAGAACTTTTTCTTCAACATCTACATTGGCGAAGTGCAGCCCTACATGAGCGATGTCAGCAGGGCCAGGGACTCGTTAATTATGGCCTTGGCCGAGCTGGCGGATCAACAACGAGAAGTGATGCCTGAGACTTTTGAGCGTTGGTATCAGCGTCATCTGTCGGACCAGGTGGACGTCAGCCTGTGGCGCCAGCTTGACCAGGCCATGATGCAACACACCCGGCACTGGCAGGAATTGCTGGGGCAATGTGGTTTGCGCCCGGGCTGACCGTGGCCAGGTTCAGCGTTGGCTTTCCGGGGTGACGCGCAGAATTTCCTCGACCGTGGTCTGGCCCGCGGCGACTTTCTGGGCGCCGCCCAGGCGCAGCGATTTCATGCCCTCTTTGTAGGCATCCAGCCGCAGTTGCTCCAGATCACAGTGCTCGTTGATCTGTCGGGTGAGCTTGTCTGACAGCGTCATGATTTCGTACACTCCGGCCCGCCCGAGGTAGCCGGTATTGCGGCATTCCAGGCAGCCGACCGGATGATAGAACTGCCGGGGCAACGGTGCTTTCCAGGGGCGGGTGAGCGTTTGCCAGGCCTGTTCATCGGCCTCGCCGGGTTCCTTGCAGTGCGGGCACAGGGTGCGGGTCAGGCGCTGGGCCATCACGCCCAGCACGGTGGCGCGAATCAGGTAGGGCGGAATGCCCAGTTCCATCAGGCGGGTAATGGCGCTGAGGGCATCGTTGGTGTGCAGGGTCGACAGCACCAGGTGGCCGGTCAGGGCGGCCTGCACGGCCATTTCGGCGGTTTCCAGGTCACGGATCTCACCAATCATGATGATGTCCGGATCCTGACGCAGCAGCGCCCGCACGCCGTGGGCAAAAGTCAGATCGATATTGGTCTGTACCTGCATCTGGTTGAACGACGGTTCCACCATTTCGATGGGGTCTTCAATGGTGCAGATGTTCTGTTCCGGCGTCGCCAGCTGCTTCAGGGTGGAGTACAGCGTGGTGGTCTTGCCGGAGCCGGTCGGACCGGTCACCAGAACAATGCCGTGGGCGCGCGCGGTGATGGTTTGCCAGCGTTCCCGATCTTCTTTGCTGAAACCCAGTTGTTCGAAGGATTTCAGTAACACGTCCGGATCGAAAATCCGCAGCACCATTTTCTCGCCAAAGGCAGTGGGCATGGTGGCCAGGCGCAACTCCACTTCGCTGTTGTCCGGCTTGCGGGTTTTGATGCGGCCATCCTGAGGGCGGCGTTTTTCAGCCACATTCAGCCGGCCCAGAATTTTCAGACGGCTGGTGACGGCCACGCCGACCTGTGCAGGAAACTCGTACACGTTGTGGAGCACGCCATCAATGCGAAAGCGCATCTGAGTGACCCCGCGGCGCGGCTCGATGTGAATGTCGGAGGCGCGCTGATCAAAGGCGTACTGCAACAGCCAGTCGACAATCCTGACCACATGCTGGTCATTGGCATCGGGGTTTTCATTCGAGCCAAGGTCCAGCAACTGCTCGAAGTTCTGGCTGCCGGCAGCGCCTGGTTTCTGGCCACCACCGGCTTTATTGACGGAGTTGGCCAGCTGGTAGAACTCAACGGTGTAGCGCCGAATGGCTTCGGGGTTGGCAACCACCCTGCGAAGGTCTTTGCGGATGGCCTGGCGAAGGTTGCTTTCCCACTCATTTTTGAAGGGCTCACTGCTGGCTATCAGCACTTCGTCTGAGCCAATCTCAACCGCCAGGATGCCGTGACGTTGGGCAAAGGCGTAGGACATCACCCTGGCGATGGCCGGGGTGTCAATTTTCAGCGGGTCGATGTGGTAGTAATCCTGGCCAGCCCATCGGGCCAGCCAGTGGGTGAGCCGATCAAGATCGAGGGTGCGGCCATCGGCCCGGCTGGTGATGCCGGCAATGGCGACCAGTTCCAGCGGGTGTCTGGGTGCGGTGCGTCCGCTCTGGGAAGCAGCGCCGAGATTAGCGGTGAGCACTTTTTCGGCGTCTTGCTGGCTGATCTCGCCGCTCGCCACCAAGGCAGAACACAGGTCTCTCAGGGTCAGTGTATGCCGGTGTGGCGGTGGCGGCATGGTTTGCGTTGGCTCGGGCATCTTTGTCAGCTCCTGGTGTTCAGCTCCTCAGTTGGCAGCCGGGCGGTTCACTTTCAGATGCACCATAGCAACGGTGAATAATAAAAAGGTCAGTACCATCAGGATCGTGGGCCCGACAGCGCCCTCGCTGAGCCAGGCCGACACCACCGCCTGGGTGAAGTAGAAAATCACTACAAACGCCAGCCAGATATAGCTGCGATTGTGGCCCCGGAAAACCGGTACCGCAAAGGCCAGCAGCGGCAGCAGCTTTACAGACAGCATCAATGTGAGTGAAACCCCTTCAACTGGCGCGGGGTAAAATGTGGTTATCAGCAACGTGGCCAGCACGCCCAGATACAGCGCGATGGTCAGGCGGGTGGTGACTTTTGCTTTATCGTTGTGGAGCATAGGGTTGTCCGGGGTTCGGGTTGGGTTCTGGGAACGGTCAATCGGCCAGTTTTGTCGCCAGGCGAGCCAGGCGTTCACCGAACGCCTGGCACAGGGTCTTCTCGTGATCGCTCAATGAATTCTGTGCTCCGGTGCCCGCCCAGTGAGTGGGGCCGTAGGGCGTGCCGCCGGAGGATGTCTCATTCAGGGCACTTTCGGAATAGGGCAGGCCGCACAGTACCATGCCGTGGTGCAGCAACGGCATCATCATGGTCAGCAGGGTGGTTTCCTGACCGCCGTGCAGACTGCCGGTTGAAGTGAAAGCGCCCGCCGGTTTGCCCGACAGCTTGCCGTTCAGCCAGAGATCACCGGTGCCATCCAGAAAATGCTTCAGGGGCGCGGCCATGTTGCCGAAGCGGGTCGGGCTGCCCAGAGCCAGACCAGCACAATTGGCCAGGTCATCTTTGCTGGCATACGGAGCCCCGGTGTCAGGCACGGCGGGCAGGCTGGCGGCCGTGTCGGCGGATACCGACGGCACCGTGCGGATTTTTGCTTCCAGGCCGGCAACTCGCGCCACGCCGCGTCCGATCTGGCTGGCCATCTCGGCGGTCTGACCATTGCGGCTGTAATAAAGTACGAGAATATACGGTGTTGTATCACTCATGCCTGTTCCCGCTCTGTTGGTGGCGTCTCCAGGTAGCGTATAATCTCCGGCTCGATACCTTGTTGCTGAAGCGACTCAAGGGTCTGGCGTGATTTTGAGCACCCTGGGTTGTGGAAAATACGGGTTGGTTCTGTCATGGTCATGCCCGGTTAACAGTGGTGATTGCGGTCCGTTTTGAGGGGCGTAGTCTAACAGGAGGATATCCCTTGCAGTACCCTCGCTACCTGTCCATTCCCCGTTTCACCCCGAGCGCGTGGCGTCGGCGCGGGTTGCTGTTTTCCGTATTGGTCCTGGCGCTGATTCTGTCCGGTTGCGAAAATACAGAACTGGAGCGCTCAGATGGCGTCCGTGTTAACTGGAAAGAATACCGGGGGCAGTGGGTGCTGGTGAATTACTGGGCGGAATGGTGCGCGCCCTGCCTGGAGGAAATTCCGGAACTGAACCATCTCGACAAGGCGCCGGATATTGCGGTGCTGGGCGTCAATTTTGACGGCATTGAGGGGCCGGCTCTGCAAGAGCTTGGCGAGCGCATGGGTATTGAATTCACCATGCTGGGGCAAGACCCGGGGCCGGAATTTGGCTGGAACATGCCCGTAGCGTTGCCCGCGACCTTTGTCATAGACCCGGCGGGCAAACTGATTGAAACGCGCTTTGGTCCCCAAACCGAAGAAGACCTTCGCACCCTGATCGGCAACTGAGCATGGCAAACACCTTCGTACACCTGCGCGTACATTCCGAATATTCCCTGGTGGATGGCCTGGTGAGGGTCAAGCCGCTGATTGGTCGGGTCGCCGAGCTGGGTATGCCGGCGGTGGGGCTGACCGAGCAATCCAATATGTTCTCCCTGGTGCGCTTCTACAAAGCAGCCACGGCTGCCGGGGTAAAGCCCATCATTGGTGCCGATCTCTGGCTGGAAAATCCGGACGAGCCGGAGAACCCGTTCCGCCTGACCTTGCTGGCCCAGGATAACGATGGCTACCTGAACCTCACAGAAATTGTCTCCCTTGGCTATACCGAGGGCCAGCGTTACGGCAAGCCGATCATCCGTAAGGCGTGGCTGGAGGCCCGTTTAGCCGGACTGATTGCCCTGTCCGGCGCGAAAATGGGCGATGTTGGTAAAGCGCTGCTGGCGGGCAAGCCGGAGTTGGCCCGGGAGCGGGCCCAGTACTGGATGCGTCTGTACCCGGACAGTTACTACCTGGAATTGCAGCGAACCGATCGGACGGGTGACGAAGACTGCCTGCACCTGTGCGTGGAACTGGCGACCGACATGGGCCTGCCGGTCGTGGCCACCAACGATGTGCACTTCCTCACGGTCGAGGATTTTGAGGCTCACGAAGCCCGGGTCTGCATTGGCGAAAGCCGCACTCTGGACGACCCGCGCCGGGATCGCCGGTTCAGCGATCAGCAATATCTGCGCAGCGCCGAGGAAATGATCGAGCTGTTCGCGGACATCCCCGAGGCAATCGAGAACACCGTCGAAATAGCCCGCCGCTGCTCGGTAAAAGTACGCCTGGGCGAATACTTCCTGCCCAACTACCCGATCCCCGAAGGCATGACCATGGAGCAATTCTTCCGGCAGGTGTCGGAAGAGGGTCTGGAAATGCGCCTGGAAACCATCCTGAACAAGGATGATCCGGAATACGATCAGAAGCGGGATGACTACTACAAGCGATTGAAGTTCGAGCTGGACATCATCACCCAGATGGGGTTCCCGGGTTACTTCCTGATCGTTATGGACTTTATCAAGTGGGCCAAGAACAACGGTGTGCCCGTCGGCCCCGGCCGGGGTTCTGGTGCCGGCTCGCTGGTGGCCTACGCCCTGCTGATCACCGATCTGGACCCGCTGGCATACGATCTGCTGTTCGAGCGGTTCCTGAACCCGGAACGGGTCTCCATGCCCGACTTCGACGTCGACTTCTGCATGGAAGGCCGCGACCGGGTGATTGAATACACCGCCCAGAAGTATGGCCGCGAGGCCGTCTCCCAGATCATCACCTTCGGCACCATGGCCGCCAAGGCGGTGGTGCGGGATGTCGCGCGGGTCCAGGGTAAGTCCTATGGCCTGGCGGACAAACTGTCCAAACTGATTCCGTTTGAAGTGGGCATGACCCTTAACAAGGCCATTGAGCAGGAGCCCCAGCTCAAGGAATTTCTGGAGCATGACGAAGAAGCCCAGGAAATCTGGGAAATGGCACTGAAGCTTGAAGGGGTGTGCCGGAACGCCGGTAAGCACGCCGGCGGCGTGGTGATCGCGCCCACCAAGATTACCGATTTTTCGCCGCTGTACTGTGATGATGAAGGTGGCAGCCTGGTCACCCAGTTCGACAAGAACGATGTCGAAGAAGCCGGACTGGTGAAATTCGACTTCCTGGGCTTGCGGACCCTGACCATCATCAAGTGGGCGCTGCACATGATCAACCCGCGCCGGCAGAAACGCGGGCAGCCGGAGCTGGACATTGCGGCCATTCCTCTGGACGACAAGCGCTCGTTCGAAATGCTGAAGAAGGCGGAAACCACCGCCGTGTTCCAGCTGGAATCCCGCGGCATGAAGGATCTGATCCGCCGTCTGCAACCAGATTCGCTGGAAGACATGATTGCCCTGGTGGCCCTGTTCCGCCCGGGCCCGCTGCAGTCGGGCATGGTCGACGATTTTATCGACCGCAAACACGGTCGCCAGCCGATGTCTTTCCCGCACCCGGATTATCAGTTTGATGGCCTGAAACCGGTACTGGAGCCCACCTACGGGGTTATCCTGTACCAGGAACAGGTCATGCAGATTGCTCAGGTGATGGCCGGCTACACCCTCGGTGGTGCAGATATGTTGCGCCGGGCGATGGGCAAGAAAAAGCCTGAAGAGATGGCCAAGCAAAAGGCCTTTTTCCTGGAAGGTTGCGCCGGCAACAGCATCGATAAAACCCTGGCAGAAAACATTTTCGACCTGGTGGAAAAGTTCGCCGGTTACGGCTTCAACAAGTCGCACTCTGCCGCTTACGCCCTGGTGTCCTATCAGACGCTCTGGATGAAGGCGCATTACCCGGCCGAGTTCATGGCGGCGGTACTCACCGCCGATATGCAGAACACCGACAAGGTGGTGACGCTGGTCGAAGAGTGCCGGAGCATGAAGCTGGACCTGCTGGTTCCGGACGTCAGCCGCTCCGAATTTACCTTCACCGTCAACGATGAAGGCCAGATTATTTACGGCCTGGGCGCGATCAAGGGCCTGGGTGAAGGTCCCATCGACAGCGTGGTGGCCGCGGCCCGGGAAGGCGGTCCGTTCCTGGATATCTTCGATTTCAGCCGTCGGGTTGATCTGAAAAAAGTCAACAAGCGGGCTATGGATGCGCTGATTCGCGCTGGCGCCATGGATAAGCTTGGCGCCAGTCGGGCCCAGTTGATGGCCAGCATCGACAAAGCGGTTCAGCAGGCAGGGCAGCAGTCCCGTAACGACGCGGTCGGTATGGTCGACATGTTTGGTGAGATGCTGGAAGGCGGCGAAGCTGGCGACCCCTACGAGGCCGTCACCGATGTGCGTGAGTGGCCGGAAAAGCAGCGATTGAAAGGGGAAAAAGACACCCTCGGGATTTACCTCACCGGTCACCCGTTTGACGAATACGAAAGAGAAGTCCGCCGGTTTGTGCGCTCGTCCATTGCCGATCTCAAGCCCAACAAATCGCCCCAGCGAGTCGCCGGCCTCGTCGTGGCGCAGCGGACGATGAAAACCCGTACCGGCTCAACCATGTGTTTTATCACGCTGGACGACCGCAGCGCCCGGATAGAGGCTACTCTGTTCTCGGAGGCCTTTTTTGAGAACAGAGAGTTGCTACAATCCGATCAGGTGATTGTGGTGGAAGGGCAGGTCAGTCACGATGATTACTCGGGGCAGATGAAAATGCGGGTGAGCTCGGTGATGGACGTGGCCACCGCCCGGCAGCAGTTCAGCCGGGGTATCCGGCTGGCTCTGCATGCCGAGCAATTGCAAAATGGGCTTCTGGACAAGCTGGACGATACCTTGCGGTCGTTTCGCAATGAAGGCAGCCCGGTGTGGATTGAATACAGCAGTGCCGAGGCCCGGACCCGGATTGAACTGGGTGAATCCTGGCGGGTGCAGCCTGATGACAACCTGTTATTCGAGCTGAAGCACCTGATAGGCGACCAGTCTGTGGAACTGGTCTATGATTAATACCAATGTCCGCTTTAGCTGCGCGATGAGCGCTGCTATCTTTGTCCCAAATTCTGGTTATGGCGGGTTTGAGCCCGCCTGGCAATCAAATGATGGAACATCATGAACCCTAATTACTTGGATTTCGAACAGCCGATCGCCGACCTGGAAGCCAAAATCGAAGAGCTTCGCATGGTGGGCAACGACACCGACATCAACATTACCGATGAAATCAGTCGCCTCAAGAAGAAAAGTGTCAGTCTGACAGAGACCATCTTCGCTGACCTTAAATCCTGGGATGTGGCACGCCTGGCTCGGCATCCGCGCCGGCCCTATACCCAGGATTACATCGATCTGATCTTTGATGATTTTGATGAACTGCACGGCGACCGCCGCTACGCCGACGATCAGGCCATTATTGGTGGCACCGCCCGTCTGGACAATACACCGGTGATGGTTATTGGCCACCAGAAAGGCCGTGAGGTGCGCGACAAGGTGAAGCGTAACTTCGGCATGCCGCGCCCGGAAGGTTACCGTAAGGCGTTGCGCCTGATGGAAATGGCCGAGCGTTTCAAAATGCCGATTCTGACGTTTATCGACACCCCGGGCGCCTATCCGGGTATCGGTGCCGAAGAGCGCGGCCAGAGTGAAGCGATCGCCTTCAACCTGGCGGTGATGTCGCGTCTGAAAACGCCGATTATTTCTACCGTGATCGGTGAAGGGGGTTCCGGTGGTGCGCTGGCCATTGGCGTGTGCGATCAATTGAATATGCTGCAGTATTCCACCTATGCCGTTATTTCACCGGAAGGGTGTGCCTCTATTCTGTGGAAGAGCGCGGAATACGCGTCTCTGGCTGCGGAGGCCATGGGCGTGACTGCGCAGCGCCTGAAAGAACTGGGCGTTGCCGATAACGTGCTTGAAGAGCCCCTTGGCGGTGCCCACCGTCATCCCGAAAAAATGGCTGAAACTCTCAAAGTGCGACTGGCTGAAGGCGTAGCTGAGCTCTGCCGGCTGCCGCTGGATGAACTGGTCTCGCGCCGTTACGAGCGTTTGACCAAGTATGAAGGCGGGCGGTAACGCCGCCCGGGGGGCTGGCTGGCCGGACGACCTGCTCGGGCCGGTCAGCTCACTCCCCGAATCCTCCCGGCTCTGGGTTGCCTTCAGTGGTGGCCTGGATTCTGCGCTGCTGCTGCATGTGGTAGCGGCCTGCCATCCTGACGTAACTGCTTTACACATCAATCACCAGCTTCAACCTGACCATCAACAGACCGAGCAATTCTGCCGGGATGTCTGCGCTCGCCTGGGCGTGCCTGTGGTGGTGGAGCGGGTTGAAGTGGCGGTTGCAGGCTCTGGTGCCGGCGGCCTGGAAGAGGCGGCAAGAAGCGCTCGCTACCGGGTATTCAAAAACCGGATGGGTGACAATGATCTGCTGCTGATGGCCCATCACGGCGACGATCAGGCTGAAACCGTGCTGTTCCGATTGCTCCGGGGCACCGGGGTTCAGGGTCTTGCCGGTATGCCCCGCGGTCGTCCCCTGGGTCGGGGCCGGCTGTGTCGCCCCTGGCTGGCGGTCAGTCGTGAACGCCTGGAGCAGGTTGCCAGTGCTGCGGGTCTGAATTGGGTCGAGGATCCGAGCAATGCCAGTCAAGCTTTTGATCGCAATTATCTGCGTCACGCTGTCCTGCCGGGCCTGAAAGCCCGTTGGCCGGGCTTGCTCAAACGAGTGGCTCACAGTGCTCGTGCCTGTGCTGAGAGCGAGCAGCTCAATCAACGACTGGCAGAGCTGCAATGGCAGGCCTGCGCCGATGCTGACCGGTTGCAGCTTGAACCGTTCCGGGCGCTGAGTGGGCCTGAACAGCGCAATCTGGTGCGCTGGTGGATTCATCGCCAGGGTTGGCGGGTTCCGGTGCTGTCCGATTGGGGCCAGGCCCTGGCTGGCATGCTGGATGCCGGGGAAGATCGGGAGCCGGAAATCCGGGGCGAGGGTTATCGTCTGCGGCGTTACCGGGGGCATCTCTGTCTGGTGCCAAACGCGGAGGTGCCTGAGCAGTCGGCCTGGCTTGTTCCCGGGCAAGCCATGAAGTGGGGGTGCTGGCAG
>JAWOAO010000125.1:0-10329 GCA_046498485.1 Marinobacter sp.
GTGGCCGGGTAGGGCTTTCCAAAACTGTGCGGAGCCAGGGATGGCGGAGCCCAAGCGTCACAAGGATGTGCCGCAAGGAGCGTGTTTTGGAAAGCCCTACCCGGCCACGCCCTACGCCACAATCAAAAAGTCACAAAAACCGCCGCGGAAAATAAGGCGGCCTATCGCCGACAGCCTGAGCCAACGCCACCATGCCCCAAAGCACAAACGACGTATGCATCACAATGGCCCAGACAATGGCCATGGTCCAGAAGTTACCCGTATTGCCAAACAGCAGCCAGGAAACTCCGATCCCGGAACCAATCAGCAACGCGCCCAGAATGGACATATAGACCGCCGCCTTGCTGTGAGCCCGGCGCAAAGCGCTGGCATTGTCTGAATTCACAAACATCCACAACAACACTGCAAAGCCGACAATCGGCAACGCCAACAAGTTCAACAAATACCACGCGACCGGGGCAATTGCCCCGGGGGATTCACGCTTCTGACTGCCCGAATAAGGCATAGACCACCTCCATGAGTGCGTTAACGGTAACCACGTCATCCGACAGTGGCTCTATCATTCCGGCCCTGCAGGCCTCGATGGGTGGCATACCTGCTTGCATCAGATACGCCGTGTGAATCAGCAATCGCGTTGAGGCGGCTTCGTCCAGATCGTGATCTTTCAGTTTCCGCAACGACGTGGCCAGATCAACCAGCTGCCTGGCCAGGGCATCGTCACAACCCGACTCCTCGCGAACAATCATCTGCTCCGCATCCGGCTCCGGATAATCAAAGCTCATGGACACAAAACGTTGCCGGGTGCTGGGCTTCATACCTTTGAGCAGGCTTTGATAGCCCGGATTATAGGACACCACCAGCATGAAGCCGGGCGCTGCCTGCAACAGCTCACCGGTGCGCTCAATGGGCAATTCCCGGCGGTCGTCCGCCAGCGGGTGCAGCACCACGGTGGTGTCTTTTCTGGCCTCCACCACTTCGTCCAGGTAGCAGATGCCGCCTTCCCTCACTGCCCGGGTAAGCGGGCCATCCTGCCAATAGGTGCCCTCAGGACCAATCAGGTGGCGGCCCACCAGATCTGAGGCGGTGAGATCGTCATGACAGGCCACGGTGTAGATCGGGCGGCCCAGCTGCTCGGCCATATAGCGTACGAAACGGGTTTTACCGCATCCTGTCGGGCCTTTGATCAGTACCGGAAGGCCGTTGTCGGCGGCCGCGCGGAACAGCTCTACCTCGTTGCCTGCTGGTTGGTAAAACGTCATTGAATCGGTTCCTTATGTTACCTGGGTTCGGGTGCAGAAAAGCGGCTCACCCATTCCGGAAAAATCTGAAATATCTGCCGGTGGTCTTGTCTTTTCAGCCTGGTGAGCGCCGTCAGGCAGCTGGCGACGGCAGCTTTTGCTCCAGCTTCCTGTGGCCCGGCATACCAGCCGGCACCTTCAATGGGCTGGCCTTGCCAGCTGATCACCAAACTCTGGCTTTGTAAAAACGGCTGCACAAAGCCCAGTTCGGACACCGACGCGTGAGTATTGTTATGCAGCAACAAGCCCAGGGCGGAGCTGTAATCTGCGGCTTCGTAGCGCTGGCCGCGAGTCGGTTTAATGCCATGCTGCGCGAGTGCTGCCAAGGCCTGCTGGCCAGCCACCGGGTCGGCACCGGCAACCAGCGAGACATCCCGCCCTTGCAGCTCCGCCAGTTTGCGGACCCCGGCCGTTGCTCGGGTTACCCACACCGGCACCGGCGCGGTGCCGTTGCGATTGACCGCCCGCAGCAACAGCTCACCCGGGCCCGGGGCCGGATTAAAACTCAGATGACCTGGCGCCCCCTGCCCAAACACAATCTCTGCCTTGCATCCGTTGTCGGCAAGAAACCGTTGCAGCCGGTTTTTCGCGACGGCGGTTGCCTGTAACTCGGTCTGCACCAGCAACCGGACCGGTTCGCTGGCGTTTGCCGCTGGTGCCGCAACCATCAAAACCGCCAGCACGCACCAGCAAAGATTGCTCAAACTACAACCCCAGGGCATGGGCCCGGCTGGTGAAGAAAATGCCGGAGGGCTTGTGCGCCGACAGGGTGGCGACTTCCTCCAGCGTGCGCGTGTTGTAAACAGTAATCCGGTCACTGTCCCGGGACGACACCCAGACTTCTTCCCCGCGCGGCGTGAACTCCATGTGCAGCACGGCTTTGCCTGGCTCCAGGGTGCGGATGATGGCCCGGGTCTGTGAGTCGATCACCTGCACCACATCGTTGGCCGGATGAGCAAAGCTGACCCAGATCTGGCGATTATCCGGGCTCGCCATCACGAACACCGGCTGGCCCTGAACCGGGATGCGTTGCACCATACTCCAGTCAGCCATTGTTGCCACCAGCACCTCGTGACGGCCCACGGCAGGAACAAAGGCAAGACCATCGGCAACCGCCCAGCCTTCCAGATGAGGCATCTTGTACACCGGCAGGCGCTGCTCGCCCTTGCCATAGTCCGGCAGGATGGTCTGCGCGCCCTGCTCCGGGTGCCACAAGTCCATCATCGACAGGCCATCCTCACCAAACAGACCCGCGATGTAGTAACGGCCATCCGGAGTGATCAGTGCATCGTAGGGTGCTTTACCGGCCGGGTACCGGTTAACTTCGGGCGGGGTGGTCATCATGTCCACGGTCCAGATTTCATCGGCATCAAACAGGCTGAAGACAAACTGGTTACCCGGAGCATCCACCAGGCCAACGGTCTTGGACTGCTTTTGCTCGCCGCGGTCGTTGACATAGTTGGCCGGCAGGGTAAGTACTGATTCCAGGGTTTCACTGTCAAAGACATTCACGCCACCGGGCTCGTAGTTGGACACCGCCACGTAGCGACCATCCTGGGAGATGGCACCGCCAATGCTGTTGCCAGACTGAAGCACGCGGTTAGCGATGCTCATGGTCAGCAGATCCACTTTGGTGAGGCCGCCATCACGCCCGAACACATAGCCAAAACGGGCATCCCGGGAGTAAACCACTGAGGCGTGGGATAAATCACCAAGACCTTCCACCCGCCCCAGAACTTCATGTTCTGAATGATCAATCACCAGTACCGAGCCGGTCGCCCGCTCAACAATCAGGCCCAGATCACCGGTACCGCGCAGCTGCACAGGTGCCTGCGATTGCAGCGCCTGGCAGCCGGATACCAGGGCGGCGGCAAACACCACTACCAACAGGGAGGTCAGTTTTTTCATGGCGAGTCCTTGGTTGTTATCGGGATTATTGGCTGCGCGTGCTGTTATCCAGCAAAGCTCCGGTTTTCAGTTGATTGCTGATCCAGGCAATCTCCCGATCCGTGAGCAGCGCTTTCCAGGGTGGCATGGCGGTACCGGGCACGCCCTCGCGAATGATGGCCGAGATGGCCGCCTCCGGCAGTGGTTCAAGATCGGACGGGCGCAGGGGTGGCCCCAGGCCACCTTTAAAAGTGAGCCCATGGCAGGAGCCGCAATCCTGAATCACAAAATTTTCCAGCTCTGCGGTGGTTTTGGCTTCGCCCGCAAACGCCAGTACTGGTAACAGCACCACTGCCACCAGAAACATCAAATACCCTTGAGCGCGAACACCGGACCGATTCATTTAAACGTCTCCCCAACCGTTGTTGCCATGCTGCGGCACCAGTGCAACCAGAACCTTGATATTGGGCAACTTTCCTGTGGGTATCCAGTGATCTTTAGGCATACCCATGGGGAGGTATTCTTTTGAAATATCACCACTATCTGACATTAATCAATGTTCATAAATCGCAACAAGAGAAACCTAGGCAGCACTCTTGAGACCCAAGGAGAGCACCTGATGAGAGTAAACAAAATGATTATGAAACCACTGGCACTGGCAGTGGCCGTTGCGTCTTTCGGCGTAATGACTGCCCAGGCCCAAGAGAAGCATGTTGATGAAGCCTCCGCGGCTTACGAAGGTACTGCCAGTACCATTGACGCGGCCTCGGCCAAGGTTGTCCGCAGCCCCGGCGCGCCGGACCTGACTGACGCCGAGTTCGAACAAGCCAAGCAGATCTATTTCGAGCGCTGTGCTGGCTGTCACGGTGTGTTGCGTAAAGGCGCCACCGGTAAACCGCTGACCCCGGACGTCAGCCAGGAGCGCGGCATTGATTACCTGAAGGCCTTTATCAGTTACGGTTCCCCGGGCGGCATGCCCAACTGGCTGACCTCCGGTGACTTCGACGAAGACACGGTCGAGCTGATGGCCAAGTACATCATGCACGAGCCGCCCCAGCCGCCCGAGTTCAGTCTGGCTGACATGAAGAAAACCTGGGAAGTGCTCGTGGCGCCGGAAGATCGCCCCACCAAGCAGATGAACGACCTGGACCTGGAGAACATCTTCAGTGTCACCCTGCGTGATGCCGGCCAGATTGCCCTCATTGACGGCGATTCCAAGGAAGTCGTGAAGATCATCGACACCGGCTACGCGGTGCACATCTCCCGGATGTCTGCCTCTGGCCGCTACGTGATGGTTATCGGCCGTGACGCCCTGGTCAACATGATTGACCTGTGGATGGAAGAACCGCAAACCGTAGCCAAGATCAAAGTGGGCATGGAAGCGCGCTCTGTCGAAACCTCCAAGTTCAAGGGCTGGGAAGACAAGTACGCCATTGCCGGCACCTACTGGCCACCCCAGTTCGTGATCATGGACGGCGACACCCTGGAGCCGAAGAAGATCGTCGGCACCCGCGGCATGACCGTGGGCGACCAGGAATACCATCCTGAGCCGCGTGTTGCAGCCATTGTCGCTTCCCATGAGCATCCGGAGTTCATTATCAACGTCAAGGAAACCGGCAAGATCTTGCTGGCCAATTACGAAGATCTGGACAACATGAACATCACCACCATTGATGCAGCCAAATTCCTGCACGATGGTGGCTGGGACGCCAGCATGCGCTACTTCATGTCTGCCGCCAACAACTCCGACCAGATTGCGGTTGTTGACTCCCGAGACCGTAACCTGGAGGCACTGATCGACGTAGGCAAGATCCCGCACCCGGGTCGTGGTGCCAACTTCGTAGACCCCGAGCATGGACCAGTCTGGGCAACCTCTCACCTGGGTGATCCAACCATCCAGATGATCGGTACCGACCCTGAAGGTCACCCGGACAACGCCTGGAAGGTAGTACGCACGGTTAATGGCCAGGGTGGTGGCTCACTGTTTGTGAAAACCCATCCGGAGTCCAGCAACCTGTACGTAGACACCGCGCTGAACCCGGCGGAAGCTGTGAGCCAGAGCGTCGCCGTATTCGATATCAATAATTTCGATGCCGGCTATGAAGTGCTGCCGATCGCCGAGTGGGCCGAACTGGGCGAAGGTCCCAAGCGCGTGGTCCAGCCGGAATACAACAAAGCAGGCGACGAAGTCTGGTTCTCTGTCTGGAACACTCAGGACAAGAACTCCGCCATTGTTGTGGTCGACGACAAGACCCGTGAACTGAAGAAGGTGATCAAGGGCGATTACATGGTCACCCCGACCGGCAAGTTCAACACTTACAACACCCAGCACGACGTGTACTGATCCGGCCCCTGGCCCGGAGGAGATGATCTGATGAGACTGGATGCAACAGACAAGCAGCTGATCAATCACTACCAGCGCAATCTGCCGGTGTGTGAACGTCCTTACCAGGAGATGGCCAGCAAGCTGGGCCTCTCTGAGGAGCAAGTGATCAGCCGGTTGGCGACACTCCAGCAACATCAGGTTCTCAGCCGGGTCGGCCCGGTGTTTGAACACAGCCAGGCGGGCGCCAGCCTGCTGGCTGCCGTGGCTGCACCGCCTGAACAAATGGATCTGGTTGCAGCCCGGATCAACAAAGCGCCCGGCGTAAATCATAATTACGCGCGGGAGCACCCATACAACCTCTGGTTCGTGATGATGGCCCCGGATGAACACACTCTGGATGAGCGCCTGGACGAACTCGAGCACCAGCTACAGTTACCGATACTGCGGCTCCCCATGGTTGAGGGTTTCCATATCGACCTGGGCTTCGACATTGACTGGGAGGCACTACCTTGAACCAGCCAGCCCCGAATCAGGCCCCTCACCCCGGCGACTATCTGATCGATACCGCATCCTTCAGTGCCTGGGGACTTCTGCGACTGAGGCAACAACTGGAAAACGGCCTGCCACTGACCCCGCGCCCTTACCTGGAGCTGGCCGAACGCACTGGCCTGACCGAGCAACAGGTGATGACTGCCATCAAGCACTGGCAGCAGCAGGGCCTGATCAAGCGCTCTGGCCTGATCGTGAAACACCGCACCCTGGGTTACAACGCCAACGCCATGGTGGTCTGGAACGTACCGGACGACCGGGTCAGCGAACTGGGCAGAACCCTGGCTGCGGTGCCCTTTGTCACCCTCTGCTACCAGCGCCCCAGAAGGCTGCCGGACTGGCCTTACAATCTGTTCTGCATGATTCACGGCGTCAGCCGCGAACGCGTGCTCGGCCAGCTCGGGCAAATGATTGCTGACCATAACCTCGGGGACACGCCCCACTCGGTGCTGTTCAGCAACAAAGCCTATCTGCAACGTGGAGGGCGTTATGTCAGCAACAGCTGAGCCGACTGCCCGCCGGGCAGAAACTGACGAACAACCCAGCTTCACAGACATCGAAAGAGCCATCATCAATCGCCTGCAGTATGGCCTGCCACTGACGCCAACCCCCTACCGGGACGTTGCCGAGGAACTCGGTATTACCGAACAGCAACTGCTGGATCACCTGAAAGCCCTGCTGGCCAACGGCACCCTGACCCGTTTCGGCCCGATGTTCCACGCCGGCGAAATGGGCGGTGGCCTGACCCTGGCAGCCATGCGCATTCCGGCACAAGATTATGACCGGGTGACCGAACAGGTGAACAGCTTTCCGGAAGTGGCCCACAACTACCGCCGGGAACACGAACTGAACATGTGGTTTGTGCTGGCCACGGAAACCCCCGAAGGCATTACCGACACCATTGCACGCATCGAAGAACTTACGGGCTATCCGGTCTACAACATGCCCAAGGAGCAGGAGTTTCATGTCAACCTCCACTTTGAAATCTGAGCAAACGAAGCTCACGCCACAGGACAGAGCACTGATTCTCGCCACCCAGGAAGGCTTGCCGCTGGTTTCCGACCCCTGGGATGAACTCGGGCGCCAACTGGACATGCCGGCCGATGAAGTGCTTGCCCGTTTTCAGGAAATGCAGAACAACGGCGTGATTCGCCGGGTTGCTGCGGTACCCGACCATTACCGCCTGGGCTACCGCTTCAACGGCATGACCGTGTGGGATATCAGCGATGAGGCGATCTCGGACATGGGCCGCCAGGTCGGGGAACTGCCGTTCGTCAGCCACTGTTACCGCCGCCCACGGCACCTGCCCTACTGGAACTACAACCTGTTCGCCATGGTGCACGGCACCAGCCGGGAAGAAGTGGAGCACAAGGCAGAGCAGATCCGAAACCTGCTGGGCGACAGCTGCTCTGGAAACACCATTCTCTACAGCTCCGCAATCCTGAAAAAAACCGGATTACGACTCAGAAAACAGAAAGATACCCCTTGAAGTACTCCATCAAAGGTATGGATACCCAGCCCTCCCAAGGGGATAGTTAACGGGCAGAGAGCCGGTAAAGGCCAGCCCGGAGCGGCGACAAAGTCACTCCCGATGAGAGAGAGAGAATTTATGTTTCGCATGACCCGCTACATCAAAAGCCTGATGAACCCGGCACCGGTACGCCCGATTCCCAAGCCCAGTGGTCCGGTAGTAATCTGGAACCTGATCCGCCGCTGCAACCTGACCTGCAAGCACTGCTATTCCATCTCGGCCGATATCGACTTCAAGGGCGAGCTGAGCACGGAAGAAGTCTATACTGTGATGGACGACCTCAAGGCTTATGGGGTGCCGGTACTGATCCTCTCCGGCGGCGAGCCGCTGATGCGCCCGGATATTTTCGAGATTTCCCACCGCGCCAGGGACATGGGTTTTTACGTCGGCCTGTCCACCAACGGTACCCTGATCACCGAAGACAACATCGGCAAGATTGCAGCGGCTGGCTACGACTACGTCGGTATCAGTATTGATGGTCTGGAACAGACCCACGACGAATTTCGCCAGAAGCAAGGCGCTTTCCGGGAATCCATGCACGCGGTGGCCCTGTGCAAACAGGCCGGCATCAAAGTGGGCCTGCGCTTCACCCTGACCCAGGACAACTACCCGGAACTGCCCGCCATGCTGGAGCTGCTCGACGAGCACAACATCGACAAGTTCTATCTTTCGCACCTGAACTACTCCGGCCGCGGCGGCCGCAACCGCAAGCGTGACGCCTGGTACGACATGACCCGCGAGGCCATGAACCTGCTGTTCAACCACTGTCACGACGAGCTCCAACGCGGCATAGAGCGGGAATACGTGACCGGCAACAACGATGCCGACGGCCCGTTCCTGATTGAGTGGGCCAAGGAGCACTACCCCGATCAGGTCGAGGCTCTGACCCAGCGCCTGACCAACTGGGGCGGCAACTCTTCGGGCGTGAATATCTCCAACATCGACAACCTGGGCGTGGTGCATCCGGATACCTTCTGGTGGGACCACAACCTGGGCAATGTGCGGCAAACCCCGTTCTCGACAATCTGGTCTGAAACCCAGGATCCGTTGATGCAGGGTTTCCGTCAGCATCCGCGACCGGTCAAGGGGCGCTGCGCCGAGTGCAAATATCTGGACATCTGCAACGGCAACACCCGGGTAAGGGCCTATAACGTGACCGGTGATTTCTGGGAAGAAGATCCGGGCTGCTATCTGACCAATGAAGAAATTGGTGTGGTCCACGATATGCCCAGAAGAGTCGCAGCTCCCATTGTCCAAATTCCAGTCGACAACCTGTAAGGAAACACGCCATGACCACAAGCCCACGCAAGAAGTGCCTGGTGGAATTCCAACTGGCGGAACAACCCTTACGGCCCGGAGAAGTCGCCATTGTCGGTGCCGGCCCGGGCGATCCCGGCCTGCTCACGCTCAGAGCCCTGATGCTGATCCAGCAGGCTGACGCCGTTGTTTACGACCGACTGGTGTCACCGCAGATCATGGAGCTGGTCAACCCCCGGGCCGAACGCATTCACGTCGGCAAAGCCAGCGGCTGCCATTATGTGGCCCAGGACGAAACCAACGAGTTGCTGGTAAAACTGGCGGTTCAGCAACGGCGGGTGGTTCGCCTCAAAGGGGGTGACCCGTACATCTTCGGCCGAGGCGGCGAAGAAGCCGAATTTCTGGTGGAGAACGACATCGACTTCCAGGTAGTGCCGGGAATCACCTCGGCAGCCGGTTGCTCGGCTTACTGCGGCATACCGCTCACCCACCGGGACTATTCCCAGAGCGTCACCTTCGTGACCGGCCATCGCAAAGGCGATCAGGCACTGGAACTGAACTGGAAGGTGCTGGCGGCACCGGGCCAGACCCGGGTGTTCTACATGGGCCTGCACAACGCCCCGACCATCGTGCAGCAACTGACTGCCCACGGCTTGTCCGGTGACTGCCCGGTGGCGTTGATAGAACGCGGCACCACCCCGCTTCAGCATATGACCGTCACCACACTGAAGGATCTGGTGGATACCATCGAGCGGGAAGACTTCCAGCCACCGACACTGATCATTGTGGGTGAAGTCGTACAGCTCGCCGACAAACTGGCCCGCCCGGCCCAGGCCGGCTGGAACAGCGCCCTGGTCGGCCCTGCGGCAGCCACTGCTGGCCGCCAGCCAGCCTGAAACAGAATTCAACTCTAACCAACCAGGAGCTGTTGCTGGTGAACCTGACCCAAGGCCGAGCAAACCTGATCAAGACCCTGCTGCTGGCAGGCAGTGTTATTACCACCCCATTGCTGGCCGAAGACGCCGACAAGACCGCCATCGACACGCTCTACCTGGAGCAATGCGGTGCCTGCCACGGCCCGGATCGGCTCGGGGGCATGGGCCCGGCCCTGTTGCCGGAAAACCTGGGGCGCCTGAAACAGGCGGAAGCTGAAAAAATCATCCGCGAGGGCCGACCTGCTACCCAGATGGCAGGCTATCAGGACATTCTGGATAATCAGCAGATTGCTGATCTGACCAGGTACATCTACCAGCCCCCCAGCCATGAACTGAAATGGGGCGAAGCCGAAATCCGCAACAGCCGCGAAGTCATCCACGCGACCGGCTCCCTGCCGGATCAACCGGTGTTCGAGGCAGACCTGATGAACCTGTTCCTGGTGGTGGAAATCGGCGACCACCATGTCACCCTGCTGGACGGTGACAAGATGGAACCGATCCACCCTTTGCCCACCCCTTTCGCCCTGCACGGAGGCCCCAAATACC
>JAWOAO010000208.1:0-6197 GCA_046498485.1 Marinobacter sp.
GTAAGACCTTCTTTGCGGCACATACCCTCCAGAGCGCCCAGCTGATACAGCAGCAACGCTTCGATCTCTTCGGGCGTGTGTGTGATGGACCGACGGCCAAAGCCGGGGAGATCGTGATAGGAGGGGTGGGCACCGATATCGACCCGGTGCCTGGCAGCCAGGGCCAGAGTCTGGCGGATGACCATGGGGTCTGCGGCGTGAAAGCCGCAGGCCACGTTTGCCATGTCGATCAGGGGCATGACCAGGTCGTCCTGGCCCATTTGCCAGGCGCCATAACTTTCGCCCAGATCGCAATTCAGTTTCATGCCGTCCAAACGCTCTCAGATGTCGGTTCGACCCGGAAACGTTGCCTGTTTTCGGGCCTCGGCGCATTTTGCCCTGGCTGCGAGCGTGTCGGCGTCGTTTTGTGGAACCGCCCAGCCTTGTAGATTATCTTCAACCAGCTGCACCAGGGCATCGATATGACCGGGTGTGGCGTTCAGGCAGGGAATGTAGCCAAAGCCCTCGCCGCCGGACTCCATAAAATACTCCCGGTTTTCTTCATTGATTTCCTCAATGGTCTCGAGACAATCAGAGGAAAAGCCGGGGCAGAATACATCGATGGATTTTACGCCGTTTGCGGGCAGGGATTTAAGTGTTTCGTCGGTATAGGGCTGCAGCCACTCCTCCCGGCCAAAACGGGACTGGAAGGTCGTCATGTACTCATCCGGGCCCAGCCCCAGGCGTTCAGCCAGCAGTCTGGACGATTTGTGGCACTCGCAATGATAAGGGTCGCCCCGTTGCAGGTACTTGAGTGGCACACCGTGGTAAGAAAGTATGAGTTTGTCGTGACGGCCATGGTTAACCCAATGCGCCTCGATGTGGCGGGCCATGGCTTCGATGTACGCCGGGTAGTCGTGGTAGTGAGAAATAAACCGGAAATCCGGCAACCAGCGGCGCCGGGCAAAGTCGTTGGCAATGGCGTCAAAGGTTGAGGCTGTGGTTGATGCCGAATACTGAGGGTACAGCGGCAACACCAGCAGTTTGCGCACGCCCTGATCCTGCATCTCATCAAGCACCCGTGACATCGACGGATTGCCGTAGCGCATGGCAAAACCGACGACCACGTTGGTGCCGTATTTCGCTTTCAGGGCCTCGCGGATGCCTTCAGCCTGTTTGGCGGTATGAATGAGCAGAGGCGAGCCCTCAGGCTTCCAGACACTGGCATAGGCTTGCGCGCTTTTCTTGGGACGGAGTCGCAGAATGACCCCGTGCAGAATCAGCCACCAGATCGGCCGGGGCACCTCGACCACGCGCGGATCCCATAAAAATTCAGCCAGATACCGGCGCAACGCCGAGGTGGTCGGCGCATCCGGGGTGCCAAGATTGGTAACCAGGATACCCAGGCGTTCGGGTTGGTTGTGGCTGAAGTTTTCGGTTCCTTTGAAGGGCATGAAAGCAATCCGGTGGTTGAGGTTTCAGCGTTTGCTGGCTTGTTGGATCAGGCGGGGAATCAGCCCGGTCATGTCGTAACCTGCCTGTTGAGCTTTTGACAGAATTTCCTGCGGGTCATGCTCGCGGGCATTGCTCAGGGACCATAGCACGGTGCAACGGGTGCCTGAGCGACAGAAAGCGAATACGGGCTTATCTGCGTTGCGGATCATCGCGGCAAACTGATCGACGTCGGCATCAGTGATATTGCCGGACTCTACCGGCATGAATACCCAGGTCAGGCCATGCTCTGCGGCGGCGGCTTCAATATCCGCCATGGCGGGCTGTCCGGGCTCTTCCCGGTCCGGGCGGTTGGCAACGAGGGTCTTGAAACCCAGGTGCGCGATGTCTGCAACGTCCGCAATGGTAATCTGCGGGGCAACGGAAATACTGTCATCAATCTTTCTGATATCCACTGGCTGACTCCAATTAGTTCAGGCGTCCGGGCCCGATGGCCCGTACCAAGTTTACCGAGGCGTATGCCGGATTTACAGCAATAGCAGCTCAGGGGGTCGAAACTGCCCTGTTACGCTCAATGGCTTCGAACAGGATCATGCCGGCAATCATGGCGCCGACAAAGACGACGGCTTTGAATTCACCCGCGCCCAACGCGACCAGTCCCGGCCCTGGGCAGAATCCTGCAATACCCCAGCCGATGCCAAACATCATACTGCCTATCACCAGGCGTTTTTCAATCCGGGTATTGGTGGGCAGCTGCATGTTGAAACCAAGGAACGACAAGGTACGTTTACGAATCAGGGTGAATGCCACCAGGCCGACCAGGATGGCGCCGCCCATGACAAAGGCCAAAGACGGATCCCACAGGCCGGCAATGTCGAGAAAACCAAGAACTTTCTCCGGATTCGCCATGCCGGAAACAATCAGACCAAGGCCAAACAGCAAGCCGGCGAACACCGATGCGAGGGAATACTTCATGGTATCAGGCTCCGATCAGGTGGCGGATAACGAAGACAGTGACAAAACCCGTCGCCATAAAACTCAGCGTGGCTGCCAATGACCTGAGAGACAATCGGGACAACCCACAAACACCGTGACCACTGGTACAGCCAGACGCATAACGGGTGCCGATACCCACCAGCAAACCGGCAATGACCAGGGCAGGGTAGCCCGCATTGATTTCGATCGGTGGCAGTTCAGCCACCAGCATCCACAGTACCGGCGCGCCAATCAGGCCCACCAGAAACGCGACACGCCAGATAATGTCGAACTTGGTGGGTGTAAGCAGGCCGCCAAGAATGCCACTGATACCGGCCAAACGGCCATTCAGCAGCAGAAAGCTGGCGGCCGCAAGGCCAATCAGGACACCGCCAGCAAGGGCGGTGCCGGGAGTGAATTGACCCCATGCAATATCAATCATTGATGATCTCCACGAAATGTAGCGTCAGGAATAAACTTATAAGTAGGGGCGATAATAGCAAAAAAAGCCCGGCAAGGGATGCCGGGCAGAGGCGTGCGAGCAGTATCCATGAAAGACTTCCAGACAAACCAACATCAACTGGGATGTCGGTATCAGCAAGTATTGATCATAATGTGAGCAGTTCAAGTGCGAACGGCTTTCGTTTGAAAACATTTTTTCATATACCCTCAGTGTTTATACTGAGCCCTTTCGCTGAGCGGGTTTCAGCGGGGGAGTGCAGGAGCACTGAAATCCCGGAGTGGCTGTAATACAATGGTGGTTGATTCTTTCCGCTTTGTGGCCAAGAGGTGTTCATGCCTGACAACGACGATAAACAACCAGAGAACGATCCGCAATTGGCGGACAAGATCAAAGATTCCGCCCGCCAGATCTGGCTGGCAGGCCTTGGCGCATTCACCAAAGCGGAAGAAGACACCGGGAAGCTTTTTGAGCGGCTGGTGCAGGAGGGCGAGCAACTCGAAACCCGCACTCGGGGCGCCGTCGAGAAGCAAATCCGCACCGTTGAAGACCGGGTTGGGGAAGTGAGGGAGCGGGCCACTGGTACCTGGGACCGGCTTGAGCATATGTTTGATCAACGAGTATCAGGCGCATTGCGGCGGCTGGGGATTCATCGCCGGGAAGAGATCGAATCGCTCGAGCACCGTATCGAAGCGCTGGAGAGCGAGTTGGCCCGGTTGCGTGGCGATGACGAAGAATAACGCTGATAACCTATAAGTAGCGGCGGCTGGTCAGCCGGACTTCTTGCTGCTCTTCGTCAGCCAGATAGGGGAGAATCAGGTGCAGCATCTGGTACACCCCTTTGCCCGGATCAACGGAATCCCGGTCATCCAGATGGGATAACGTGTCAAAACTGCTCCAGTAGCAGGCGGTCAGGGTGAGCTGGTCACACAAGGACAGCAGCTCGGCTTCATCGATGAGCATCACGCCCTGGCGCCGAAAGCTTTCACACAAAACCGTGAACGCTGCTTTCTTCTTTTTCAGAATGCGCCGAAAGCGCACCTGCAGCTGACTGTGCCGGGACAGCACGTTCACCAGATCCTGATACATGAATCGATAGCGGGCGACGGCTTCGAATAACAGGTGCAGGAAAAAGCTGAACTCATCCAGTGAAATGTCGGCATCCCCGGGCACGGCCAACAATTCCAGCAACTCTGCCTCAAAGCTGTCAAACAGCTCATCAACAATGTCGCCTTTGCTTTTGAAATGGTAATAGAGGTTACCCGGGCTGATATCCAGCTCATCGGAAATCAGCAGGGTGGTCACGTTGGGCTCGCCCAGGCTGTTGAACAGCTGGAGGCTGGTGGTGAGAATCCGGTCCCTGGTTTTGATTTTTTTCATCATCGGGCGATCCGTTGCTCAAAGATCGAATCGTGCCCAGACCGGGCAGTGGTCCGACGGCCGCGTCATGGCACGGATGTCATAGCTTACACCCGCAGCTTCCGCTTTCGGTAGCAAGCTTTCACTCGCCATGATCAGGTCTATGCGCAGACCGCGCTTGGGCTCGCGCTCGAAGCCTTTGCTGCGATAGTCAAACCAGCTGAAGGTGTCGGCTTCGTCCGGGTTCAGGTGACGGAAGACATCGGTGAAGCCGCGTTGCTCGACCTGGCCCAGCCATTCCCGTTCTTCCGGCAGAAAGCTGCATTTACCGCTGCGCAACCAGCGTTTGGCGTTGTCGGCCCCGATGCCAATGTCCTTGTCGGTGGGCGAGATATTCATATCCCCCATCAATACCACGTGCCCGGGCTGGCCAGACAGTTCATCCAGATAGCTGATCAGGTCTTGATAGAATTTTTGCTTGGCTGGAAACTTGATCGGGTGATCACGGCTTTCGCCTTGGGGAAAATAGCCGTTGATCACCGTTAGCGGCTCACCGTTAACCGTGAAACGACCGGTAATCAGGCGCCGTTGGGCGATGTCGTTGTCGGTTGCGTAGCCTTTAAACACGTCATCCGGCTCGGCCCTGGACAGCAGAGCAACGCCGTAATGGGTTTTCTGACCATGGAAGTGAACGTGATAACCCAGCGCTCGAATCGCGTCTACCGGGAACTCTTCGTCGGTGACCTTGGTTTCCTGCAGTCCGATCACATCCGGGTTGAGTTGCTCGATAACAGCCTCAAGCTGGTGCAGTCGGGTGCGGATACTGTTGACGTTAAACGACACGAACATCATGGGCGCAGGATTCTCCGGATCAATTTGCTCCGAAGTTTAACACACAGTGGCAGAGGTTCCGTTTGCCAGGACAACGGAATTCAGGGCGTCAGCTCACAATCCGGATAGTTGGCGACTTGATACCGGATGTGCGCGGTGTGATTTTCGTCCGAATTCCTGCGGATGTTGGTCAGACCCAGGTAGTCGGTAAGTGCACCTTCCCGGTTGTAGCCAAGCACAACAGGCTCCACCAGCAACCGCAGAACCAGACTGGTCGGCCGAATCCTGACCACGACATCGGCACTGACCTGAGGGCTGGACGTCGGTTCCAGCACAAAACCGTAGTGCTCACCCCGCGTCGGAGCGAGGAAACGGAACGCTATCGACTCGCCCCTGACGACTTTGTCCCAGTTCAACCGGACCAAATAATCAAAGCCCGCATCCACAACAAGATCCTGATCAAATGAGACGCTGTAGGACTCTGTTTTACCGGAAGGTTGTTGCCATTGAATCCCGAGTTGGTCGGGCTCGGGATAGCGGACGATCAACTGTTCGTTATAATCCGGCTGGTTGAAATCGACCGTCGGCCGCAGAGACGTGTCGTCATAGCTCAGCACTTTGCTGGCAAAGGGCTCGTCCCGGAGGGTTTTCCGGTAATCTACCGTGTGCCTGACCGGCTGGAACACACCGTCAGTGCAGTGCCCCTGCACCCGATGCGAGGCCTGGTACAAAACGGTGTCTTTGGTGTCTTTCGCGGTGCCGGTAAACTCGAACAAGCTACCCTGTGCTGCGGGTGCGGCCAGTAAAAATACGCTCAAACTAAAAACAAACCGAATCATGGCTGCAACTCCGAGTACAGGCTGTTGCGAATGAACAGCAGCAAAGGGAAGAGCACAAGCCAGCCTGCCGCCATCGCGGCCAATGACAGATTCAGGTCCGGCAGGGTAACCACGCCCAGTTTACTGGCGGACCAGTAGGCAAAGGGCCCGGCTATCGGCGCAAAAATATACGGCAGCCATTTGCGCTGGCCCATCCAGCCCAGCGAGTGACAAATGGTGGTCATGAAAATGGCCCAGATGGCGACCAGCCAGGGCGGCGCGATCAGCACTTCATCAACTCCGTTCAGGCCCAACACTCCGGT
>JAWOAO010000257.1:0-10370 GCA_046498485.1 Marinobacter sp.
CCGGGACACACCCATCGGCGACGTCTGGGTATAAGGGCCCATAGCCCCGGCCGCCGGCAACCGATAGAATGAGGCGAAATCAACCAAAGAGACCGAAGTGACCGCACACATCACCAAAACAACTCCGCTGGAAGCCTTCAAGCGCGCCCGCAGACTGTGGTTAAGAGGCGAAAAAATCAGCCTGGCCGCCCTCGCCGACGACCTTCACATCGGCCGTGCCACCCTGTTTCGCTGGGTTGGCAACCGCGACCTGCTCATTGGTGAAATCCTCTGGTCCCTGTACGAACCTCTCTACAAAGAAGCGCGCGCCACCACCCCTGGCCATGGCGTCGACTACGTAGTCGGCGTATTCCGCCACATCAACACCACCATCCTGCACTTCGCCCCATTGCGGCGATTCCTGCACCAGGACCCGGAATACGCACTGAAAATGCTCACGTCCTCTCACTCCACGCTGCACGCCCGCACCGTCGAAGTGACTACCCGCTTGCTCAAGGATGAAGTCCGCGCCGGCCACCTGAGCCCACCGATGAACGTCCAGAGCCTGTCCTACTTTATGGTCCGAATCGCCGAATCCTGCCTGTACAGCGACATCATCGGCGGCCGTGAACCCAGAGACGAAGAGCTGGAAGACGCCTGCACCGCGGTGAGAATCCTGCTGGGTGGCAAGGTCTAGCGCCTGCCCCCGATCGTCTGGCAAACCCGGCTGGCCTGATCTGAACCCACAAAAAACCCGGCAACTGTCGCCAGTGCCGGGTTTTTTGTGGGCTGAACTCAGGCGGGGTATCAGCCAACCAGGCTGTAAACGAACACGATCGCAACCGCGACCGGCGTTACATACCGGATCAGGTTATACCAGAGCGCAAAGCTACCCTCCTGCATCACCAGATCGCTGCGCAGCGACTCTTTGGCCACGAACCAGCCCACGAACAGGGCCGTCAGCAGGCCGGACAGCGGCAGCATGATGTTGGCAGTGAAGTAATCCAGCAAGTCGAAGATGGTCTTGCCTTCGAACGCCTCGAACATGCCCAGCGGCGCAAACCCGGACCACACGTTCAGCGACAGGATCGAGGCAATACCCAGGGCCCAGCACAAACCGCCGACCAGCAAGGCACTGCCGGTGCGGGCAAACTCGGTTTTTTCTTCAACCCACTCAACCACTGGCTCCAGCAACGAAATACCGGAGGTCCAGGCGGCAAACAACAGCAGAACAAAGAACAGGGTACCGAACAGGCCACCCATCGGCATATTACCGAAGGCCAACGGCAACGTTACGAAGATCAGGCCAGGGCCTTCACTGGCCTCCAGACCATTGGCGAACACCAGCGGGAAAATCGCCAGGCCTGCCAGCAGGGCCACCACGGTATCCATGATCGCCACGGTGATCGCTGTGCGGCCAATAGAGACGTCACGGCCCAGGTAGGAGCCATACGCCATCATGATCGCCATACCCAGGCTCAGGGTGAAGAAGGCGTGGCCAAGGGCAACCAGCACACCTTTCACGCTCAGCGCACTGAAGTCCGGCGTAAACAGGAAACTGACCGCTTCACCGAAGTGCCCGGTGGTGGTGGCGTAACCCACCACCACCAGCAGCAGAATCAACAATGCCGGCATCAGGATGGTCACCGCGCGCTCCAGCCCCCCTTTCAGGCCACGGGACACCACAAACACCACCAGCGCCATAAAGATCGTATGCCAGATCAGTAGCTTGGCGGGACTGGCCAGCAGGCTACCAAACAGTTCCCCGACCGACTCTGCGGTACCGCCAGCGAAATCACCCATGGCCGCGTGGCCAACATAAGACGCGGCCCAGCCGCCTATCACCGAATAGAACGACAGGATGATGAACGCGGCCAGCATGCCGACGATGGCGGAGATCCGCCACGCCGGAGAGGCCAGATTACGCTCGGCCACCAATTTGAAACTGGTGATCGGGTTGTGGCGGCCATTCCGGCCAATAAACACCTCGGCCATCATGATCGGAATACCGATAATGAAAATGCAGAGCAGATAGACCAGTACGAAAGCGCCGCCACCGTTTTCACCGGTGACGTAGGGGAACTTCCAGATATTACCGAGACCAACGGCGGAACCGGTCGCGGCCAGGATAAACGTGAACTTGGAAGACCAGAGTCCGCGAGTCCCGATACCGCCGCTTGAAGCGGAGTTGGACTGTGTCATGAGTTTTCTTCCTGTGCTTTTGGCTGAGGAAACTACAAATTGAGAATGCACCAAACAGGTTGTTCGGGCAGTTGTGCGGGGATTCTGCCAGCACTGGCGTACTGATGCCAGTACTGAACGGTTGTTCCGTTATTGATAAAATCGTCAGCCCGGTGCCGATCGACCGTCCGCTAACCGGATTTACTGGCAAATCGGGCAATCAGATTCTTCAGGCCCTGCGACATGCTGCTGAGTGTGTTGCTGCTGTCTTTGGCCGATTCGGCCTGCTCATCGCTCTGATCGGCCAGACCGGCAATATTTACGATCTGCCGGTTGATCTCCTCCGAGACCTGGCTCTGCTCCTCAAAGGTCGCAGACATGGTGATAAAGCTGTCCGAGATCAAATCTACCGAACCCACGATGGTACTCAGCGAATCCGCGGCACCCTGCACCCGGGCCAGTCCCTCGCCAGCAATCTCTTCACCGGCCCGAACGGCCTGAATGGTTGCCTCTACCTGGGCCCGGAAATCGTTGATCACGTCGTGAATCTTGATCGTGGATTGCCGCGTTCTCTGGGCCAACGAGCGCACTTCATCGGCAACCACCGCAAAGCCCCGACCCTGCTCACCGGCACGCGCGGCCTCAATGGCGGCGTTCAGTGCCAGCAGGTTGGTCTGATCGGCAATGTCCGAGATCAGATCTGCCGCCTCGCCGATGGTGCGGGTCGATTCACCCAGCCGGCCAACCGATTCGCCTATGCCGTTAACCCGGCCGACCAACTGCTCGATAGCAACCAGAGCTTCACCACTGCGCGCACTGCCGTCATGAGCAAGCCGATTGGCCTGTTCCGCCTCGCGGGCATTAATGGTGACGGCTTCAGCCACTTCCTGAATGGATGCGGTCATTTGATTGATGGCCGAGGCGATCTGATCAGTTTCTGCCCGTTGGCGGGCAATCGCCGTTGCCCCGTCGGAAATATAGCCGTGGGAGGCATGGGCCTGTTCGGAAACGCGCTCAGCCTGATCATCGATCCGCGCCAGGGCGGTGCGAATGCGCGCCTCCTCACTGACCAGCACCAGGGCCAGCCGGGACATCAGACCCCGTTCATTACTGTAGGTGCGGGCCACGATGGGGTCCTGAAAGGCATCCTGGCGCAGTGCCAACAGCCCATTGAGGCGCTTGGACAGGGATCCGAACACCAGGCTGAACGCCAGGCCATGGCCCGCCAGAACCAAAACGGTGGCAAGTGCCGCCGACTCAAGCTGCAAGGCCCCCAGACTGAGCACTACAGACACAGCAAAGGGCCAGCCGGAGCGCAGCATGGACGCCGCCCGGTTACCGAACGAAGAAGACACTTTGCCGGCCAGGATTCCGGCATAAAGCTTTTCGGCTCGGCCAATCTGCTCCCGTGTCGCCGCCACCCGAACCGACTCATAGCCCACCATCTGGCCATTTTCCCGGATTGGCGTTGCGTAGGCACTGACCCAGTAATGGTCACCGTTTTTAGCCCGGTTTTTCACCACACCCATCCAGGCCTTGCCGGCTTTCAGGTAGTCCCACATACCCTCGAAAACCGCTGGGGGCATATCCGGATGACGGACCAGGTTATGTGGCTGGCCGATCAGTTCATCCCGAGTAAAGCCACTGATGGCCTCGAAGTCGTCGTTGCAGTAGTTGATTACGCCTTTAACACAGGTGGTGCTGATCAGTCGCATACCTTCCGGTACGGCGACTTCCCGCTGGGTAACAGGCAAATTTTTGCGCATGAGGTATCCGGGTCCGTTAAACCGCGAGTGAAATGTTGGCGACAGGGTACTTCTGGACGAATATCAAGGAAATACCGAATCCGTTACGCCTTGTCACTCTACTGTAACGGCGATCTGAAACCCATCTTCAGGTCGCGGACTTTCAGGATGGCGCCAGAACTCTGGCCCGAGGGTGGAATCGTGCGTTCAGCCACAACGAAAACGCAATCACCGCACCGCCCATTACCAGCCGCAGCAAATCGGCGTCGCGGTTCCAGATCAGCAGGTTCACCAGTAACCCGGCCGGCACCAGCGCATTGTTCATCACCGCCAGAGTACCGGCATCGACCTCACAGGCACCGCGGTTCCAGAGGTACAGCCCCAGACCGGACGCCGCCAGCCCCAGCCAGCCCAGGATGCCCCATTGCAGGGCGGTGCTCGGCAGCTTGTCGGTATTACCAAACACCAGGAACGATGGCAATGCAATGATCAGAGCACCCAGGAAGAAGTACCCGAAAGTGCGATAGCCCGGCAATGCCAGCGGGTAACGCTGCATCACGTGTTTGTAACCGACCTGACCGGCGGCAAAGGTAAAGTTGGCCACCTGCAGCAGCAGAAACCCGGTAATAAAGTCTTCACTCAGGCCGTCGTAACGGATAACGCCGGCACCCAGGGTGGCAACAGCAGCCGCCAGCAGAGCCACGGGGGAGAAACGGCGTGACAACGCATCGTCTACCAGGGTCACGTACAAGGGGGTGAAGATGGTGAACAGCAGCACTTCTGGCACAGAGAGGTAACTGAAGGAGCGATACAGGCACAGATAGGTGATGCCGAACTGCAGCATACCGGTGACCAGGATGCCCAGTTTCAAGCCGCCCGGCACCCCGCGCCAGCGGGTGAAGGGCAAGAACACCAAAGCCGCCAGCACTACCCGGGTCAGCACCGCAAAATCGCTGTCGACCTGACCGGCCAGAAACTCGCCGATCAGGCTGAATGAGAACGCCCACAAAGCCGTCACCAGAACCAGTAAAGCCATGCCACCACACCTGAAAAAGGACGGAGCGCTACTTTACTCGTTTTGTTTGTTTTATCCAGTCCAGAAAGGCGTGCAAACCCCTATGAGCCCTGCTCGAGCGAATCGGGTAACATGGTGGGCTTTCGCCTTTACCGTCTTGTCATCCACTTTGTACTGAAGCCCGAAGCCCCATGGACGAAAGCCACCAGCCGTTACCCGAAGTCCGACAATCACTGGTACAGCGGACCCTGACCGAATGGAAGACCCTCGCCATTCTCGGCGGCCCGATCCTGATCGCCCAGGTGGCACAGATGGCCAATGGCGTGATTGACACCGTGATGGCGGGCCACGCCAGCGCGGAAGATCTGGCCGCGGTGGGTATTGGCAGCAGCCTGTGGATGCCGCTGTTCCTGTTTTTTATGGGCCTGCTCGGCGCGCTGCAACCGATTATTTCTGGCTACAACGGCGCCCGCACCACCAGCAAAATCATGCCGGCGACCTGGCAGGGCCTGTACATCGCCGGCGTGGGCTCGGTGATCATGGCGTTGCTGCTGACCAATGTGCATCCGGTTCTGTCGATGCTGAAGATGGACCCCAATACCGCCAGCATTACCCAGGGCTACCTGAACGCCTTCGCCTGGGGCATTCCGGCCATGCTGTTGATGAATGCCTTGCGCGGCCTGACCGACGGGCTCGGCTACACCCGGGTGATCATGGTGTTCTCGCTGCTGAGCACCCTGATCAACCTGCCGCTGAATTACATCTTTATCTACGGCAAGTTCGGGCTGCCGGCCATGGGCGGTGTCGGCTGCGGCTGGGCCACCTCCATCTCCAACGGCACCGCAGCCATCGCCCTGCTGATTTACCTGAACTGGAGCCGCACCTTTCGCCAGTTCCACTTGCTGGCCGACTGGGTAAAACCGAACTGGCAGGGTATCCGCTACATTCTGGGCATCGGTGTGCCCATCGGCTTCACCATTTTTGTCGAAGCCAGCATGTTCTCGGTGATCGCGTTGTTCCTCGCGCCCATGGGGCCGATCGTGGTGGCCGGGCACCAGATCGCCCTGAACGTGGTGTCGTTGTTGTTCATGCTGCCGCTGAGCATTGGCATGGCTCTGACCCTGCGGGTCAGCTTTCTGATCGGGGCCAGAGCACCGGACACCGCGCGCCTGATTTCCCACAGCTCGCTGCTGCTGGCGTCGGCGGTGGCGCTGGTGTTTGCCACCCTGCTCTTTGTACTTTCCAGCCAGATCGCTGCCCTGTATACCAGTGATCCAGAGGTGCGGGCGGTCACCGTGCGCCTGCTTGCCTTTGCTGCGCTGTTCCAGATTGCCGATGTCATTCAGGTCACCTGCATCAGTGCGCTGCGGGGCTATAAAGACACTCGCATCCCGATGTTCATCATGCTGTTTTCATTCTGGGTGCTGGGACTGCCGCTGGGCTATGTGCTGGCGTTTACCGACTGGCTGTTACCCGAGCTGGGTGCTGCCGGATTCTGGGTGGGGCTGACCGCGGGGCTGACGTCCGCCAGCCTGTTGCTGGGCTGGCGGCTGTTCCGCTACCGGCCAGGCGATGGCAGTAACGGTAAGACGGACGATGAAAGCCGGGTTCAGGCTGGCGCTGCAACCGGTTGACCCGCCTCATCGGCAAAGACAATCCGGTCTCGTCCGGCGTCTTTAGCCTGATAAAGCGCCCCATCCGCCCGGGTCAGCCAGCCGTCAATGCTCTCCCCGTGACGAAACAAGGCTACCCCGAACGACGACGTGACCGAACCACCGGGGTACTTCAGATGTTTACGTAACACAGACTGCAGATTGTTCATGACCGCCTGCAGGCTGTCACCGTCCACACCCGGCAACAGCAGCACAAACTCCTCACCACCGTAGCGGAACAGCTGATCCGATTTACGGGTGTTGTGCTCGATCAGTGCCACAAGATCGGTCAACACGCTATCGCCGACACCGTGCCCGTAAACATCATTGATCTGCTTGAAATGATCCAGGTCCAGCATCACCAGGGCATACGGCAGACCATAGCGTTCGGCGTTCGCGGCCGCCAGGTCCAGTTCCTGGTCCATCGAGCGACGATTCTTTACTCCGGTCAGCGGATCGATGGTCGCCAGATGTTCCAGCCGCTCCCGCTGACCCTGATTGCGATAGGCAAACACGTAGGCACAGGCACTCACCGTCGCCGCCGTGGCCGCAAAAGTCCACATCTGCACCTGGGAGCTGAACGCGGTTTCCATCGACATCAGGGCTAATACTGAAACTATGTTCAGGCCAGCAGCGATCCGGCTGGACACCAGAAAAAAGGTGGTGACCAGGCAGGGGAACAGCCAGAACAGACCTGCCTCACCCATCACTACGCCCACCGCAACAGCTCCCGTGCAGATGATGAACGCCATAACCATGCCGCTGCGGCGGGTATCACCCGTCACCCAGGCATAGGCGAGACTAGCCACGATACCGGCCAGGATCCCGAGATCAACGAAGCCTGCCACCGCATTGCCATCAACAAAGCGCATGATCGCAAAGGGCGTAATGCCAAGAATCGCGCTGATGCCGAGCAACGTGATAATGGATAACCGAAAATCGTTGTTCAGGCGATGAAACATGCGCAAGTGCTTCCGGAAGATTTCTTATTGTGCTTCCGAGAATAGCGCAAGCTCATGATCTGGTCGCCAAGGCGCAACGATTCTTAACAATTCTCCATCAAGGGATACGTTTTTGTGATCCAGGCCAAAGAACAGATCAGTTACACTCAAAACATGTAATGCAGATAATTCTAAAAAGCCCAAAGTCTGCCGACGACAACAAATGACAATTCCAAACCACGACAACGTCAGTATAAGCAGATTCCTTTATGGCACAGACTGCCCCGACCCAATTTGTCGTGCGCAACCGCAACAGGCTGACCATGACTGGCCATCGGGTGTATTCCACCCTGCACACCAGTTCGGCCTCCGCCACCGCGGCCCCGTTGCTGGATCTGGACCTGAAACCCTATGTGGTGGCCTCGGCGCTGGAAGCCATCATCGCCCAGCGGTTGGTGCCGCGGATCTGCAACCATTGCCGGGAACAGGGCATGCGGGTGCTGCATGGTTAACTCCCGCAACGTCACGATCTTCTGGCTGTGCGCCATTCTGGCCCTGGCGATCGCGCTTGGCACCATTGGTCTGGGCATTCTTTACGACGCCATCAGCGCAGGTGATGGCGCCGGCCAACTGAGCCTGAGGCCGGGTGGCGGACTGCTGGCGATCGTGCTCAGCATCGGTTTTCTGGCCGTGGTGTTCAGAAAGCGCTGGCTGGCAACCGGGCTGTCCGTCACGGTGCTGATTCTGGCGCTGGCTTTCTCCGCGCTGGCAACTCTGCCGGAGGCACAGGCTATCCGGAAACTGGCCATCAATCCGGCACTGCTGCTGGTCACCACGCTGATCGCCATCAGCCTATTAACCGCCATCTGGTGGCGTCGGGGCGGGCGAGTCGGCATGGCCGCAGCCGCGGTCTGTTTGACGATTGGCCTGCTGTCCCTGTTATCGCAATGGTATCCGGCACTGGCCGGATTCAGCCTGGGCAGCATGGCCGAATCGACGGTGGTGGTCAGCCCGCTGGCGATCCTGTGCGGCTTTACCCTGCCCTTTCTGCATCAGGTGTTCCACCGTCAGGCCGACATTTCCTTCCGCGGGCTGCTTGTGGTCGGTGCCATTGGCATTGTCATCACCACCCTGAGCTGGCACGTTTTACGACTTCAGCAAAGCCAGCAGGTGCTTGAGCGCGCACAAGCTCTGGCCGACCAGCTGGAGGTGTCCAGCACCTCGGCTCACGCCGTCAACCTGGCGCTGATTCGTCGTCTGGCCGAGCGCTGGGAGCTGCTCGACGGATTGCCTCCCCCCGCTTTCCTGAACCTGGAGATAGACAGTTATCTCAGAGACTTCCCGGAACTACGACTTTTGACCGTGCTGGATCCCAAACAGCGTCCGGTGATGATCGAAGCCCGCGATCTTGAGTACCGATTCTGGCTGCATGAATTTCTGCAGCAACCGGAGTTCCCGGACTGGCTGGACCACGTGATCAAATCCCGGACTTCGCACATGAGCCATCCTCAACAAACTGAGGGTGGCCGCGCCCATGCCGCCATAGCCATGCCCATCACGCCAGTGCCGGGGTTGTCCTGGACCCTGATCGCGGTGGTTGATCTGACCCGTATTTTCCAGGGCCTGACCCAGCACCTGAACGACAACCTCAGTGTCCGTGTCAGCGCATACGGCCTGACCCTCTTCGACCAGGCCGGACCGGAACCCTCCTACCGGCACACGCTGTTATTGTCGCGGACCGTGAACGTCCACCAGGACAACGAGTGGACGCTGCACATCAGCATGCCCGGCGGAGTCCTGCCACCCGGCGAACTGTACCTGCCGCCCCTGGTCCTGTTCAGCGGTCTGATTCTGAGTTTTTTGTTGATGCTCAGCCATTTGTTCTGGCGCGAGTCGGTGCGGCGTTCAGAATCCTTGCAACGGCTCAATAACACCCTGAACTACCATCTGGATCAGGAACGGACACTGCGCTCTACCAACGAGCGGATTCTGGAATTTTCCAGAGACATTCTGTGTTCAATCAGCCGTGAGGGTATTTTTCTGCAGATCAGCCCCGCCTGCCAAGACATACTTGGCTACACGCCGAAAGAACTGCAAGGGCAGCATTACGATCCGATACTGATGCAGGAAGATCGAGCTGCCACCGAAGAAGAAGTCCGCTTGCTGGTGTCCGGTGATCACGACAAGGCGCAAGGATTCCGTACCCGGCTGCGCCACCGGGATGGCAGCATTGTGACCCTGTCCTGGACCGCCGAGTGGTCACGGACCGACAACACCTTGTTCTGTGTCGGGCGCGACATCAGCGACGAGCTGATGGCGGAAACCCTGACCCGGGAGCGGGACCAGTTCTTTTCGCTGTCACCGGACATGTTCTGCATTGTGGATCTCAACAGCTACTTCTTTGAAGTGAACAACACCTTTGTCGATACCCTTGGCTACTCACGGGCAGAACTGCTGGGCACCTCCTACCTCCGCCTGGTTCATGAGCCGGATCAGCAAGCGGTGCACACAGCGGTGCAATCACTGACCGAAGGCCTGGACGTTTCGGATCTGCACATTCGCATCAGCGATGTTAACGGCACTCTGCACTGGCTCAACATCAACGCCATTCTCAGCGCCGACGACCTGATCTACGTGGTCGCCCGGGATACCACCGAGCAGCGCCGGATCGAGCAGAAGCTGAAGGAAAACGAAGACCTGCTGAAAATGGCGGAACGGGTGGCCATGCTCGGCGGCTGGGTAGTTGATCTGCAAACCGGACAATCGACCTGGTCCGATGCGATCTGCGCCATTCACGAGGTGCCTGCGGGGCAGGCACCGGCTGTCGACGACGCCTTGCTGTACTACCTTCCGGAAC
>JAWOAO010000260.1:0-5672 GCA_046498485.1 Marinobacter sp.
TCGAAAGCCGCTTTGAGCGCCTTCGATTTCCTGATCCGCAACTCGGCCGAGTAAGTATTTAAAGTAAGTGTGTAAAGCCTGACTGCTTCAGGCTGACCCCGAAAACCGGCAGCTGCAGGACGCAGCTACCGGTTTTTTTATGGAAGCGCACTCAGTTTTCTGAGAGGTCCTGCTCAAGGCTGGCCCTGGCCTCAGCCGGTTCGCCATCGTCGGTAAACAGGTGGCCGTAGGCGGCGCGCACGCCATCAACAATAAACCGATGCGGCACATCGTCGAACACGCCGTGGTCGTTGATGTATTCCATGTGCGCCTGACCGGATTCGGTGAATTCCTGGAACACCGAATCGTGCACGCCATCGAATTCCAGGGCTTCCACCTTCATCATGTCACACAGTTGCCGGTTGAAGGCCGGCGTGGCTTTTACCCAGCGGCCGTTCAGGTACAGCTCAATAAAACCGTGCATGCGGAAAATATCGGATCTCAGCCATGCGATCAGCTTCGGGCTGGACAGGTGATTGCGCACATCGGCCAGGCCCAGCCGGCTGGGAATGCCGATGGCACGAGCGGCGGCGCCTAATAACACCGCTTTGGGGATGCAGTAGCTTTCGCCGCTTGCCAGCGCGTAACTGGCAGAAAGGCTGTGTGGATCGGTCTGGAACACGTAGGGGTTGTAGTGAACACGGTCGCGCACGGCCAGGTACAGTGCCTTGGCCTGCTCGACAGGATCGTTCGGCACGGCCTCAAGCTGCTGGTCGATCCAGGCTTGTACTTCGGGCTTGTGGTAGTCGAAGAAAGCCGTAGGCTTGAGATAGTTTTCCATGGTGGTTGTCCGGCAGTGGCGCATGATGCCGTGATGGTCGCTCAGTCAGCAAGCCATGGGCAATGATTTTTCCCACCACAAGCATTGCCCGATGTGATCACCACTGGCCGTGGTTCCAATCCGGGATCTGTGGCAGTCTGGAGGCTTTCCACCAACTGAACGGTTGACCATGCCGCTGACAGAAGTTCTGGGCCAGATAGCTGGTCTGGTCGCCCTCGGGTTTTGCCTTGTCGGCTTTGCCAGCAAGAGCGACGACCGGCTGATGGTGTTGCTGATTTCCGCCAACGTGGCGTTTGCCCTGATGTTTGGGTTTTTCCAGAGCTGGACGGCCGCAGCCCTGACCGTGCTGGTGATTGTGCGCATCGCGCTGGCCCGAAGGTTTCAGGGTAACTGGGGCATGATGACGGTGCTGCTGGCGGTCAATCTGCTGGTCGCCTGGGCGACCTGGGCCTCGGTGACCGACATTTTCCCGCTGACAGCCGCCGTGCTGGGCACCGTGGGTATGTTCCTGCTTAAAGGCATAGCCTTGCGAGTCGTGCTCGGATTTGCGGCGTTCGCCTGGATGCTCAATAACCTTGTGATCGGCTCGGTCGGCGGGTTTCTGGCAGAAGCCATGGTGCTGGTAACCAACGTTATTACCATTGCCCGCCTGTACCGCATCCGCAGAAAATACCCGGGCATCGCGCCCTGATGCCTTCATCCCGAATGGCCAAATCATAAAAATAGTGAGACCACAGCCATGAACCACCCACATTACGATGTTCTGATCATCGGCGCCGGCGTTTCCGGCATTGGCATGGCCTGCCACCTGAAGCGGGAGTGCCCGGGCAAGCGCTTTGCCGTGCTGGAGCGCCGGCAATCGCTGGGCGGCACCTGGGATCTGTTCCGTTATCCCGGCATCCGTTCCGACTCCGACATGTTCACCTTCGGCTATGACTTCCGGCCCTGGACCGGGGGCAAGGTGCTGGCAGACGGTGCCTCGATCAAACAGTACGTGGCCGACACCGCCCGGGAAAACGATGTCGAAAAACACATCCGCTACGGTGTGGCGGTAAAGACCGCCGACTGGTCCAGCGCGGACAAATGCTGGACGCTGAGCGCAGAGAATGCAGAGACCGGTGCCACCGAAACCTGCACCGCCAGCTTTCTGGTGGGTTGCACCGGTTATTACAATTACGATCAGGGCTATAAGCCTGATTTTCCAGGCGAGCAGGATTTCAAAGGTCAGGTGGTGCACCCGCAGCACTGGCCGGAGACTCTTGATTACGCGGGCAAGAACGTGGTGGTGATCGGCAGTGGTGCCACCGCCGTCACACTGGTGCCGACCATGGCCGGGACAGCGGGCCATGTGACCATGCTGCAACGCTCGCCCAGCTACCTGATGCCATTACCCTCGACCGACAGGATCACTCTGTTGCTGCAAAAAGTGCTGCCAGAGAAAATCGCCTACCGGTGGACCCGGGCCCGCAACATTTTGATCTCACGGCTGCTTTACCAGCGCTCTCGCAAGAGCCCGAAGTTCATGCGCTGGCTGTTTCTGGCCATCGTCCGGCGCCAGTTAAAAGGCGAGGCGGATATGCGCCACTTCACCCCGGACTATAATCCCTGGGACCAGCGTCCGTGTGTGGTGAAAGACGGCGACCTGTTCGGCGCCCTCGAGGCCGGAACGGCATCCATCAAGACCGACAGCATTGACCGTTTCACCGAAACCGGCATTCGCCTGACATCGGGCGAGGAACTGGCGGCTGACATCATTATCCCGGCCACCGGCCTGAACCTTCAGATGCTGGGGGGCATCGTGCCAACGGTCGACGGCCAGAGCGTGGTGCTGAGAGACAAGGTGATCTACAAGAACGTGATGATCGAAGGCATGCCCAACGCCGGCATGATCTTCGGTTACACCAACATTTCCTGGACCCTGAAAGTCGATATCGCCAGCGAGTATCTGTGCCGGCTGCTTAATCACATGGACCGCAGCGGTTACCGGGTGGCGGTGCCGCGGGATACCGAAAACAGCCTGGATGATGCCACCGTTCTGGGTTCTCTGGACGCCGGTTATATTAAACGCGCTGAAGACCAGCTGCCCCGTCAGGGCACCCATGGTCCCTGGAAGGCGAGCCAGAACTATCGGAAAGACGTAAGAACCCTGCGCTTTGAGCCGATCGAAGACGGTTATCTGGAGTTCGACGGCGCGCGGCCAGCGGTTTATCCCCGGAATGGCTGACAGGCACCGCAACTTGGCATCCTTGGTATAGTGGTTGCTGAACCAACTTGTTGAATGAGGACGCCTCCCTTGCAGCACACCCTGCGCTCTGCGTTTGCCTACATCGCTTTGATGGCGGCGGTGCTGTCATTGGTGCCGGGCATGGCTCTGGTGGGCGCGCTGGCGGTCAGTCTGGCGGTGATTCTGGGCTGGCGGGATATGCGCTACGTGCCCCGGGCGGTGTTTGCGGTCGCGGTGTTGACGCTGGTCTTCGCCCTCGGCCACGATCCGGCGCTGATCATAACCGCCGCCGGCAGCATGACCCGGCTGGCGGGCCTGGTGCTGGCGGTGATGCTGTTGTCGAATGTGCTGGCCCGAACCAAAGACCTGCAGCGCATTTCCGCGAGCCTGTTCGGCGGCAAGCCTCTGGTGCGTTATCTGAGCCTTGCCTACGGTACGTCGCTGGTGTCTGTGCCCTTGAACTTCGGCTCGGTGGCGGTGGTTGGCAGCCTGGTCGGCGAGCGCATTCGCAAGAATGGCGACTCGCCGGCCACGCGCAATGCTACGCGGGCGGTGTTGCGGGGTTTCGGTGTGGCGCCCACGTTTTCGCCACTGTCGATTTCGGTGGTGCTCACGCTGACCTTGCTGCCGGGGCTGGGCATTGTCCAGTTGCTGGCGCTGACCGTACCATTTTCCATTGTGCTGGTGTTGGCAGGATTGTTCTGGCGCGAGCCGGAGCCGGCGCAGGACATGGTGGCTCTGGAAGACCGGGCGGGCAGTGCCAGCTGGCTGCGTTTCAGCGGGCTGATTCTGGCGGTGTGTGCCGGGGTGTTTCTGCTCAGCCATCAGTATCAGCTCAGTTATGCCCATTCGGTGGCGCTGAGTTGTTTGGCTGCGGTGTTGCTGTATCGGGTGCTCGGGTGGCTGCGCCGAGAGCGTCAGCCCTGGTCCAGCATGGCCAGCGTCAGCAACGAACTGGCGATTGTTGGCGGCTCGGCCTTTATCGGCGCGGTAATCAGTGGTGTGGTACTGGGCCAGATCGATGGTGATCCGCAGTTGCCGGTATGGCTCTGGGCGATCCTGGCGGCGGGTGTGCCCTGGCTGTTCTTTGTGGCGGGCCTGGGCGGCGTGAATCCGATTGTCATCGGCACCCTGGTCGGCGGTATTCTTGGCTCGCTCTGGCCGGGTGGCGCGCAGATCGGGCTGGGCTTTGCCATGGTAACCGGCTGGGGCATCACTGCCTTCGGTACGCCGTTTGCGGCCAACGCCCTGATCATGGAGCGGTTGACCGGCTACCGTGCCCGGGACGCCTCCTTCCGATGGAGCCTGGCGTTATCACTGTCCGGATTGACGGCGGCCAGCCTGATGGCCTTTGGTCTGACCTTCTGGCTGGCCTGATCGTCCAGATACTCAGATCAGGGCTTTGGCCCCATCATTCGCTCCAGAGCCTGCGGGTTGGGCATGCCCTGAACCATCGTCACCTTGCCGTCTTGATCCCGGTACAACGTGCTGGGCGTGGCTTGCAATCCCAGGTCCTGCATCAACTGGTTGTTGGCTTTCACGTCCATGTGCGCCGCGCTCACCCGCGCACGATCCACCTCGATGCCACCCTGTTCGTAATTTTCCTGGTGCTCATGCAGGGCGGCTTCCGGGTCGTCACTGCCCAGAATGGTGGCGGCTTTGGTCAGGCTGTCTTCCCGGAGTATGCCCACCATGATGTGGCGCAGTTGAACCTTGCCAGCGTCGATCCAGGGCGCAGCCTGCTGACGAAACCGGTAGCAGTAGGGGCAGTTGGGATCGGTGAAGGTGTACACCACGATGTCGGCATCACTGGCGCCGTCCCGGACCCAGTGGCTGCTCTCCAGTTGCGGCCAGGCGCTTTCAAATTTTGGCCCTTCAACCAGCTCCTGAATACTGGCGGAGCTCAGGTTATTGCCGTCCTGGTCGAGCAGGGTGCCGACAATCACATGATCACCATCCGGGGTCAGATAGAACGCCAGTGAGCGGCCTTGCATCTCACCGACATAGCCGGTCATGCCGCCCGGTGCGTCAAAGCTGTCGATAACCGTCACGCCTTGTTGTTCCAGCGTCTGGATGGCGGGCGGATGGTTATCGGCCTGTGCGGTGGCGGTCACCAGGGCCGCCGACAGCAGGCCGCCCTGCAGTAATCTTTGAAGTGTTGGGCTAGTCATTGGCTGTTATCTCCGCTGAGGGTGTCAGGTGGCTGGTGTCAAATCGTTCAAGGCTCCGAAACAGGCTGGCGCTGGACAGTTCGCCCATGTGGCTGTCGACCAGATTGCCTTCGGCGTTATAGAACAGGGTGGTGGGCAGGCCATGGCTGCCGGTTACCCGGCCAAACTGGCCCTGACGATCGCTGAGAACGTGGTTCAGGTCCAGGTTCTGTTCCGAGAGGAATTTCTGAATGGTTTCCGGGTGCTCGCCCTGATTGGCAAACACAAAGTTGATACCGGGGTAGCGCTTCTGGGCCTCTTCCAGTACCGGCATCTCGCGAATGCAGGGTGGGCACCAGGTGGCCCATAGGTTGACTACCGTTGGTTGACCGTTGGCGAGGACGTTCAGATCCACCGGTTGTTCGTTGAGGTCGGTCAGGGCTACTTCCGGCAGGCCTTGCAGTTGCTGATTGATCAG
>JAWOAO010000393.1:0-2836 GCA_046498485.1 Marinobacter sp.
ATCGTAGTTGCCGGGATCGGGGTAAGCCTGGTTCAGGATAAAACCCTGTCTGAGTGGTTACGACAGCTGTCACGCAAAGGCATTACCATGGGAGCCACATCGACGGGTTCCCTGCTACTGGCTCGCGCCGGGCTGATGACCGATCATCGGTGTACCATTCACTGGGAAAACAAAGAGAGTTTTGAGGAAGAGTTCCCAAGCCTCAAAGTGACCGGAGAGCTGTACGAGACCGACCGCAATATCATGACCTGTTCAGGTGGCCTGGCCAGTCTGGACATGATCCTGGACAAAATTGCCATAGAGCACGGGGCCGCACTGGCCATCGATTGCGCAGAGCAGTTTATTCACCCTCAGATCAGGCCCGCGAACGAAAATCAGCGGATGAAACTCCAGCTCAAATACAAAACAAATCATCCTCGTCTGCTGAAAGTCATCCAGACCATGGCGACTCACACAGAAGATGTGCTGACGTGTGTCGATATCGGACAAAAGGTCGGATTATCAGCCCGCCAGATGGAGCGCCTGTTCAAGGAACACCTGCAAACCACGCCGAATGCTTTTTACATGCAGCTGCGATTGGAACGTGCGAAACATCTGCTGGTGCAATCCACTATGAGTGTGACTCAGATTGCAGCAGCCTGTGGCTTTAACTCAACCTCTTATTTCACCCGCTGCTATGTGAAGTCATTTGAAATGACCCCCCGGCAAACCCGCCAGCATTAGCCTGGGCTCAAAGCAAAAGCGCGGCTCACAGAAAAAAGTCGCTTTTATGATGTCGTCTGTCGCTTTTGTTGCGGCCGAAGGCATCACAAACCTTAATCATTGATGACTCCGTGATTGAGGTTCATTTATGACAACCGAGTCCCGCCTGGCCAACATTCTTTCCTTCAACTCAAGTCAGTTGCCAGCCCCGCTCATGGAACTGGCAAAAACCTGCCTTTTGGATCTTATAGGCGTCGCAGCGAGTGCCACCCAGACCCAACTCGCCAACATAGGGGGGCGGTTTGTCAAAAGCCAGTACCCCGGGCACCGACCTCTACTTTTTACCCAGGGTTCGGCGTCACCTATTGGTGCTGCTCTTTACGGCGGCTGGCTGATTGACGCGCTTGATGCCCACGACGGTCATGTGCTTACTAAAGGACATGCCGGTGTCGCACTGTTACCAGGCCTTCTGGCGATGGAGCAAAGCGACAGGCTCTCCGGTAAAGCGTTCCTCGCCGAATTAATCGTTGGTTATGAAATAGCGACGCGTGCCGGCATAGCCCTCCATGCAACGTCTTGCGATTATCACACCTCTGGCACGTGGAATTGCCTCGGTGTCGCCGGGGTTGGCGCCAGGCTATCCGGCTTCGAAACCGACAAGCTTCATCACGCCCTTGGCATTGCAGAATTTTATGCCCCCAGAAGCCAGATGATGCGCTGCATCGATCACCCCACCATGCTCAAAGATGGCTCGGGATGGGGCGCCATGACTGGAATCGCCAGTGTTTTTCTGGCCCAAGAGGGCTTTACCGGCGCGCCCTCTTTGCTCCTGGCGCAGAATGAAACCAATGATTTGTGGGACGACCTGGGAGATCGCTGGCGAATCACTGAACAGTATTTCAAACGTTATCCGGTTTGCTATTGGGCGCAGCCTGCCATTGAGGCCGTACTTTCGCTCAGGTGTGACATAGCACCCCAAGAGCTAATCACCGACATTGAAATCGAAACCTTTCACCAGGCCCGGCGACTGCATGTTGTGCTCCCGGATTCGACCGAACAGGCACAATACAGTTTGCCCTGGGCCGTTGCCTGTGCGGTGTTAACGGGTACCGTTAATCAGCAGTCCGTGACGACAGATCTGGGCCACCAGGACATTCGGAGCCTGGCACAAAAAGTCCGGATAACAGAATCACCGATTTTTAACCGTGCGTTTCCCGCCAGGCGTTGGTCAAGAGCCCGGATACGCCTTTCCAGTGGCCGCGTTCTGGAAAGCCAGGACTGTCAGGCCGCCGGCACACCGGACGCGCCTCTGTCCAGACACGTGTTAAATACCAAGTTTCTCGAATTGGCGCTGCCGGTACTTGGCGAACGAGCCTATGCCATCCAGGAAGTCATTACAGACCTTGATCAACGGCCAGCCAGTGACCTGCTCCGGTTGTTAGGCCCCATCGCCACGCTGCACGCCTCTGACCACCAAAACGCACCTGCTTACGGAAATCAATAATGCTTCCTCGTCTGAACCAGATTTCGCCCGTACAGGCCCGGTACCTGAGCTTTATTGAAGCGCTTGCAAAACAGGGTTTCCGCGGCGAAATGAGCCAGGACTATGCAACCCGGGTTATCACGGCAACCGATAACTCTATCTATCAGGTGCTGCCGCAGGCAACCGTATTTCCTCGCGACAAGAAAGATCTACAGCACCTTGCCGGCCTTGCGGCGGCGGAACAATGGCAGGATATCGTACTGAGCCCAAGAGGCGGCGGCACAGGGACGAATGGGCAGTCCCTGACTGATGGCATCGTCGTCGATCTCTCGCGCCATATGAATAATATCCTAGAGATCAACGTCGAGGAGCGCTGGGCTCGGGTAGAAGCTGGTGTTGTCAAAGATCAGCTGAACGCAGCGCTGGTGAGCCACGGATTGTTTTTTGCGCCGGAACTTTCAACCAGCAACCGGGCCACCATTGGCGGCATGATCAACACGGACGCGAGTGGCCAGGGCTCGGTTATGTACGGTAAAACCCGGGATCACGTTCTGGAACTGGTCACCATACTGATGGATGGCGAGGAGTTGACAACGGCGCCGCTTGAACCTGATATGGAAGCCTCACTCGCGGCAAGCTCCGGAATCATCG
>JAWOAO010000057.1:0-34358 GCA_046498485.1 Marinobacter sp.
CCCGCCTCGATCCCTTCCGCCCCTCCGGTGCACGACCGCACATTTCACCTGGTTCCACGCGCCCCCTAAGGCCCGGTCACAGGCCTCGGGCCTTCACGTAGTCATCAACCTCGACGTTGATTCGAATCTCCTCCACGCTGAACACCGCCCAGGGGCTGCCTTCATCGTACCAGGTGACCGCGCTGGCTATGGGCACCGGATTGCCGTCGATGTCACCCCACTCCAGGATCTCATTGATCCACAGAGTCTTGCTGTCGCTATCGGTCCCCTTGTAGCGCATCGACTCCAGGAGGCGCACCAGGCCGGTGTCGGGATCGAAGCGGGCTACAAACCGCTGCTCCTCCTCGCCGAAGGGCACCACCAGGACGGACGTCTCCTCATCGATGGCATGCCAGCGCACGCGTGGGCCGGCGATCAGGATCGAGGGTGCCCAAAATGACTCGGCCCATAGCGCCAGATTGGCGCCCTGATCGACCTGCGGTCCCTCCTCAACCCCGAATGGCAGATCCAGGCGGCTCCTGCCGTTCAGATAGTGCTCGTTGACCCTCATCAGCGGTAGGCCGAAGAGCGTCGTCTCAATATAGTGGCGGTAGTCCTGCCCGGCGACGTGGAATGCCGGCGGCCAGAGTGCTGGGTGAAATGAACCAGCGCCAGTTTCTGGACCATCTCGGCAAGGTCGCTCAGGGAAGCTGAACCTGAAAATCAGGTATCACAACGGCGGATCAGAAAATGATATTCCCCGTCCAATTCCCGGTGGCTCAGCAACTCATGACCCAGGAACTGACAGAAACGGGGAATGTCACGAGTGGTCGAGGGGTCTGTCGCGATCACGCGCAGCACCTCACCCACCTGAACGTCAAGGATGCGATTGTGCAGCATCATCACAGGTTCCGGGCAGAACAGCCCGCGCGTGTCCAGTTCTGCGTTGAAGTCAAAAGCAGTCACAACAGCTTCCTCCAGTTCTCGTGATTTACAGATTCAAGTGGTAAATTATTGTTTACAGCAACGAAATGAAAGGACAAATTGCATGATCCGGGTTTTGATTGAACGCCACATCGCAGAATCTCTGGAATCGGCCTATGAGGAAAGATCCAGAAAAGTACTGCAACAGGCCGTCGCAACACCAGGTTTTGTTTCCGGTGAAACACTGGTCGACAGCCACGACTCGAACCACCGGTTTACCCTGGCCAACTGGCGCTCTGAGGCCGACTGGCAGCGCTGGCTGCACTCCCGTGAACGGCGTGAGCTGATGACCCAGCTGGTCCCGATGATGGATAGAGACGAGATCATCACCGTGCTTGAACAAAGCCAGTCCGGCTGAGCCAACAGGCTCAGTCCAATCGCTCGATAAAACAGGTAATTTCTTCTCGGTCGTGATAAAGGTGGCGGGCTCGTATCCGGCAATGCAGGCCCGCCTCTTCCAACCCCTCAACCAGCAATGCCTGGCACACCAGCCACTCGTCATAGCGCTTCTTCATCGGCAGCTTCAGGTTAAACACCGTATAGCGGCACAGCTTGCTGGCCATCCAGTCCACGACCAACCGCGCCGTCCGGCGAGGCTTGTCGACGATATCGCAGACCATCCAGTCGACCGCACGTTTCGGGCGCCAGCCATAGCCGTCTGCCTCGACATGCTCAACGTGGCCGCTCGCCATCAATTCCGGTTGCATCGGCCCGTTATCAACGGCTATTACCATCATGCCCTGGTTGACCAGTTGCCAGGTCCAGCCCCCGGGAGCCGCCCCCAGGTCAACGGCTTTCTTGCCACCGCCCAGGTAATCCAGCCAGCGCTCCCTGGGCAAAAACACTTTCCAGGCCTCCTCAAGCTTTAACGCCGACCGGCTGGGGGCGGAAGCTGACAACCTGAGCCGTGGCACTCCTCCCTCAAAAGGTGATCGATTGCCCGTCAGGCTGAACCCGATCACCACACTCTCGAAATCCAGCAGCAGAATCTCGAGTCGGTCCCGGGCGACTGCACTGGCGTCACCCTGGAGCAGTCCGGCACTGCGTAAACCCTTTGACAGCGGAGCCATCCATTTTCTGGAAAAGTTGCCCAGATCACGGTCGTCGTTGTTTTCAGGCAACCGCACCTCAACCCGGGCACAGCGGTTGCCGTCCCAACCCTGATTCCGCAAAAAATCCACCACCGCCCCGACACGATCCTGTGCCGGAAGCTGGCAATCGCCCAGAATGGCAAACCAATCCCGAACGAACACCAGCTCATCCAGGGCAAGTCGACTCATCAACTCCTCAGAACTCTCCCCACCTCCGATGGAAAACCGGACCAGACCGCTATTGCGAACCGGTTGAAAAAAACCGAACACACCCACGGCCGCGGCCTGATCCGTCACTTCCTGGCCAGCCTCGGCTTCGAATCCGGGCCGGCATATCAACATTACCTGTTGCATTGATCACCTGTTAAAACCCACAACCGTCAGGAAACTGACACATTGAGGAAGAAGAAACTTGAACCTGCTTAACAGCAGTATTTGTTTACGCTGGCTACACTTCAGCCTTGATTGTCAACGAGACCGCGTTAATGACGCTCCGATCCTGTGCCCTGCTGTTGCTAGGCGTGCTGGCTTTCGCCGGCACTGTGCCCAGCCATGGTGCGGCGGCGGAGCTCTGTCCGACGCTCGATGCCGCCAGCCCTGGTGCCCGCCGGGCCATCACCCGGCACTTGTGCTTTTACGCCGCCCGCCCGGGCGAACCCGCTCACCGGGCAGCTTCACCCGAAGCGTTGCAGGCTGATCTCCGCTGGCAGTCCGCCAATGGCCACGACCTGGTTTTCAGCCATACCGATTCGGTGTACTGGGTGCAGTTACGGGTGCGCAACGCCAGCGACCGCCAGCATCTCTGGTACCTGAAGCTGAACTACCCGCTGCTCGATGAAGTAACCTTTTGGCAAGATACCGGCCCCCCCGGTAACAACGGGCGGCCAACAGAAGCGATACCCCCTTTGGTGACCGGCGACCTTTACCCTTTTGCCACGAGAGGCATAGATTACCGGTATTTTTTACTCCCGGTCACCCTTGGCGCCTCGGAGAACCGAATCATTACCCTACGGGTTCGAAGCAGCGGTGCCCTCAATGTCCCCCTGGCATTGTTGACGCCGGACGAGGTAATTGCTGACAGCAATCATTTGACGTTGATTCATGGCCTGTTCTATGGAGCACTTTTGATTCTGGCCATGTTCAACCTGTTGCTGTTTTTCAGCTCGGGCACTCGCTATTATTTTTACAACGCATTTTACATCAGCTCTATGGCGATGTTTCTGTTTGCCATGGGCGGTTTTGCCAATCAGTATTTCTGGCCAGAAAGTACCGACCTTGCCAACTTTTCCATTCCGCTGACCCTGGCGCTTTGCGCACTGGCCATGGCACTGTTTGGCTGGTCGTTTCTGGAAGTGCGCCCAAAAACCATCTCCGAGGCCGTATTGCGAGGGTTGGCGTGGTCTGCAGCCGGCTTTCTGGTGCTGACGTTTTTGCTGCCGTACAACAAATCCATCCTGCTCAACACCGTTCTGGCCTTGACCGTTATCGTCAGTCTGTTGATGATTGCCACTGCTCGCTGGCAGCAGGGATACCAGCCAGCAGCCTGGTACCTCGTGGCCTGGATGGTCACGGTGGTTGGCGCTCTGGTTTATGCCATGGCGGCCTTTGGCTATCTGGGTGACTACCTGGCCCGCGAGGTCATGATGCAGGCCGCCGTCGGCGGACAGGTTGTACTGCTGAATTACGCCATGGTGCAGCGATGGCGCTTGCTGAATCAAAAACTGCTGGACGTCGAGCATCAGGCGCGCACCGGACTTGAACTGAAAGTACATGAGCGCACGGCCCAGCTCAGAAACACCATGCGGGAACTGGAGCAGGCCAACCAGAAACTCGCGTCGCTCAGTGTTAACGATGCCCTGACCGGGCTCCACAACCGCCGGCACATGGACAACCTTCTGCCGGAACTGTGCCGCGAAGCACGCAGAACCGGCCAGCCTTTCACACTCGCCCTGGTCGACGCCGATCATTTCAAACGCATCAACGACACCTGGGGCCACGATTCCGGTGATCAATGTCTGAAGTATATTGCGAACTGCCTTAACCAGCAGGTCAAGCGCCCCCGTGATGTGGCCATTCGCTTTGGCGGCGAGGAGTTTGCCCTGTTGCTACCTGGCACAGACAGCGCCGGTGGCGCCCAACTGTGCCGGAACATTCTTGCCGAGATAAGGGCAGCCGGCGTTCTCTCGCCCGGTGGTGAGGTGATCCGGTTAACCGTCAGCGCGGGTGTTGCGGAACTCAACACAAAGGAACCACCGGAGCAGCTGTTTCGAAGAGCCGATAAGGCGCTGTATCAGTCCAAAGCCGCCGGCCGCGATACCGTCACGCTGGCTCAACCGGAGCTGACGGAAGAAGGTATCAGTACATCATCCAGAAACTGACGGGATTCCCGTGCCGCCCGCTCGATCAGATCCGCCTGTCGCTCGGGTTGTTTTACCAGCGTCTGAAAATCGTGGTTGCCGCCGGCGAGCCAACACCACCGGGAAACACCGGCAATGCCCCCCCGGGCCTGAATCTCGTCGAGCTTACCGAAAGGGTCGCGGGTGCCCTGCACCATCATTAACGGGCAGCCAACCGACGACAAATGCTCGATTCGCCAACGCTCGAGCTTGCCTGGAGGGTGAAAGGGATAGCCAAAGCAGATCACCGCGGCCGGCTTTTCGGCAGCTTCACTGGCAAGCATCGAGGCAACCCGCCCGCCCATGGATTTTCCGGCGATCATTATGCGGCAATCCGGCGAGCTTTCCTGTTGCACCCGGCCAAGCTGTTCCCGGAAAGATTCGAGTAACACCGGTATCCGGTCAGGCGGGCGCTTCCTGCCGTCTTGCCGACGCCGAACCATATACGGAAACTCGAACCGAACCGTCGCTACCCCTTGCCGGTCAAGCGCTGCGGCTAACTGCTCCATAAACGGCGAATCCATCGGAGCACCAGCTCCATGAGCCAGTAACATGACTCTGTTGCCGGCGCGGCCATAGCTATTGGTCGTAATCCGGTTCACATCCTTCGCCTCGCTGCTCTGAAGGGGTATAATTGATGAACCGGAGAAAACCTTCAACCCCTTTGAGCGGGCTGCTATTAACGATGCAAGTTACTGGCCAACCTGCTGATTCCGGCCAATTTGACGAATGTCAGGAGTTGACCTGAATCATTGCAAAGGCCTAATCGTTTCTCCATACTTGCCTCCGCATATTTCCCCATCCTAAACCCATTGGTAAGGCTATGAGCACAGTAAATCCGAACCTGACATACAACTACAAAGTGGTGAGACAATTCACCATTATGACAGTGGTGTGGGGTATTGTTGGCATGGCTCTGGGTGTGCTGATTGCAGCACAGCTGGTTTGGCCATCCGTCAATCTCGACCTGCCCTGGACCCACTTCGGTCGACTTCGGCCGCTGCATACCAACGCCGTCATCTTCGGCTTTGGCGGAAGTGCCCTGTTTGCCACCGCGTATTACGTGGTTCAGCGGACCTGCCAGGCCCGCCTGTTCTCCGACGGCCTGGCGGCATTCACCTTCTGGGGCTGGCAGGCAATCATTGTATCTGCTGCCATCACCCTGCCAATGGGCCTGACGTCCACCAAAGAATACGCCGAACTGGAATGGCCGATCGACATCGCCATCACCATTGTCTGGGTCGCTTACGCGCTGGTATTCTTCGGCACCATCATGAAGCGCAGCACGCCGCACATCTATGTGGCTAACTGGTTCTACGGCGCGTTCATTATTACCATTGCGGTTCTGCATATCGGCAACAACCTGGCGCTGCCGGCAACCGCCTTTAAGTCCTACTCTGCCTACGCCGGTGTCACCGACGCCATGATGCAGTGGTGGTACGGTCACAATGCGGTAGGCTTCTTCCTGACCGCCGGCTTCCTGGGCATGATGTACTACTTCGTTCCCAAGCAGGCCAACCGTCCGGTTTATTCCTATCGCCTGTCCATCGTGCACTTCTGGGCACTGATCACCACCTATGTCTGGGCCGGTGGTCACCACCTGCACTACTCGGCCCTGCCTGACTGGGCACAGACAGCAGCCATGGTTATGTCCCTGATACTGCTGGCTCCGTCCTGGGGCGGCATGATCAACGGCATGATGACGCTGTCTGGTGCATGGCACAAACTGCGCACAGACCCGATCCTGCGCTTCCTGGTGGTGTCTCTGTCCTTTTACGGCATGTCGACCTTCGAAGGACCGATGATGTCCATCAAGACCGTAAACGCACTGTCTCACAATACTGACTGGACCATTGGCCACGTGCACTCAGGCGCTCTGGGCTGGGTTGCCATGATCAGTATCGGTGCCATCTACCACCTGGTGCCCAAGCTTTGGGGTCTGCAGGGCATGTACAGCACCGCCATGATCAACGTGCACTTCTGGCTGGCGACCGTCGGGACGGTTCTTTACATCGTCGCGATGTGGGTCAACGGCATTATGCAAGGCCTGATGTGGCGCGCGGTCAATGAAGACGGCACGCTGACCTACAGCTTCGTCGAATCTCTTGAAGCGTCCTACCCGGGTTACTTTGTACGCTTCATCGGTGGCGTCATCTTCCTGAGCGGCATGCTGATCATGGCGTACAACGTGTACATGACCGTACGCCAGAAAGAAGCCGCAGCGCAGGACAACACTGCTGTGCAAGCGGCGTAAGGGGAGAGATCAGATGAGACACGAGATAGTAGAAAAGAATATTGGTCTGATGATCGTACTGATCGTACTGGTTATCAGTGGCGGCTTCCTGGCGGAAGTGGTGCCTCTGTTCTTCCAGAAAGATGTCAACGAGCCAATTGAAGGCCTCGAGCCTTTGAATGCGCTGGAACTGGAAGGTCGGGATATCTATATCCGTGAAGGTTGTCACGTGTGCCACACGCAGCAGATTCGTCCGTTCCGGGCGGAAACCGAGCGCTACGGCCACTACTCCGTTGCTGGCGAGTTCGTTTACGATCGCCCGTTCCTGTGGGGCTCCAAGCGTACCGGGCCTGACCTGGCCCGTGTCGGCGGTCGTTACTCAGATGCCTGGCAGCGCCAGCATCTGTACAACCCGCGCAGCGTGGTGCCCGAGTCCAACATGCCAGCTTTCCCGTGGCTGTTCGAGAATCGCGCAGATCACAACAGCATCGAGGCTCGCATGAGCACACTGCAAACACTCGGCGTTCCCTACACGGACGAGCAAGTTGCCAGTGCTGCCTCAGATATCGAGGGCAAGTTTGAAATCGAAGCACTCGTCGCATACCTGCAACAGCTGGGTACTGTGATTTCGGACAGGCGTTAATCCCATGGATATTAACGATCTACGCGGCGTTCACTCTCTTGTCATAATGGTGTTATTTCTTGGCATCGTCTGGTGGGCCTACAGCGCCCGCCGCAAGAAAGCCAATGACGAGGCAGCCCATCTGCCCTTCGACGATGACGAAGTGGAAAAGCGTACTCTCGAACAGGAAAAAACGGAGAAGAAACAATGAGTACCTTCTGGAGCATCTGGATCAGCGTGATCGTGCTCGGTACCATCTTCGGCTGTGTCTGGCTCCTCTGGGCCACTCGCAAGAGCCAAACGACGGATACCGAAACCGACCGCACAATGGGTCATTCTTTTGACGGCATCGAAGAATATGATAATCCACTGCCGAAGTGGTGGTTTTACATGTTCCTCGCGACCTGCATATTTGGTCTTGGCTATCTGGCGCTTTACCCGGGCCTGGGCAACTTCCAGGGCCTGCTGGGCTGGACCTCGACCAATCAGTGGGAAGCCGAGGTCGCGGCAGCTGACGAGAAATTTGGCGAAATCTACGCACAGTTCGGCAGCACACCGATCCCGGCACTGGCTCAGAACGACGATGCCATGAAGATCGGTCAGCGCCTGTATGCCAACAACTGCTCTGTGTGCCACGGCACCGCAGCGCGCGGCCAGGTGGGCTTCCCCAACCTGACCGACGATGACTGGTTGTGGGGCGGTGAGCCGGAGCAGATTTTGCACAGCCTGGTCCAGGGTCGTCAGGGCAATATGCCGGCCAAAGGCGTCATGCCCAATATGACTGCCCAGCAGGTTGACCAGGTAGTAAACTTCGTGCTCAGTTACAGCGATCGTGAGCTCGACGCTCAGGCCGCAGAAGCCGGAGCCCAGGTGTTCGCACAGGCTTGCTCTGCCTGTCACGGCGCTGACGGCAAAGGTATGACGGCAATGGGAGCGCCCAACCTGACCGATAATGTCTGGCTGTATGGCTCTACCTACGACTGGATCAAGGAAACCGTGGTCAACGGTCGCCAGAACCAGATGCCCGCACAGGAAGGTCGTCTCACGGACGATCAGATCCAGATCCTGGCGGCCTACGTGTACAGTTTGTCAAACTGAGTCAGACCGGCCGGGAACGACTCCCGGCCACGTCTTCTCAACCCTGCATCTGCGCCTTGCGGGTGCAGGCTTGAGAAGACCAGCAGACCCTCCGAGGCCCGCTCCCAGTATTATCACCTTTCGGGAGATACAGATGAGCAATGAAATTCCGGTCAAACAGATTGACCCGTCCTCCGAGCCCTCCAATAATAAAAGCAAGCCGGAAACCGTGGATCTTTACGCAAGCCGCGAGAAGATCTACGTCAAAGAAATCAAAGGCTTTTTCCAGAAGATTCGCAACGTCAGCCTGACCATGCTCATGGGCATGTACTTTCTGTTCGTATGGCTGACCCTGGATGGCCAGCCGCTTATTCATTTCGATTTGCCGGCCCGTGAATTCCATCTGTACGGGGTCACCTTCTTTCCGAAAGACTTCTTCCTGCTGTCAGGGATGCTGATCATCTCGGCTTTTGGCCTGTTCTTTATTACGACTCTGTTCGGACGGGTCTGGTGCGGTTATACCTGCCCACAAACCGTGTGGACCTTTATCTTCATGTGGATCGAGGAAAAGGTAGAGGGTAGCCGCAACAAGCGGATGAAGCTGGACAAGGCCCCCAATTCTTCAGGGAAGGTCACCAAAAAAGCCATCAAACACGGCTTATGGTTGTTCGTGGCATTGGCCACCGGCCTGACCTTTGTCGGTTATTTCTATCCCATCCGGGACTTGATCGTTGATATCTTCACCTTTGATGCCAACGGCTGGGCCTATTTCTGGGTCGGCTTCTTTACGGTCGCCACGTATCTGAATGCCGGCTGGATGCGTGAGCAGGTGTGCCTGTACATGTGCCCATACGCTCGCTTCCAGTCCGTGATGTTCGATCCGAACACCAAGATCGTGTCTTACGACCCCAATCGTGGCGAACCCCGTGGCGGCCGCAAAAAATCGGTCGATCCTGCCGAAGCCGGTCTTGGTGACTGCATTGATTGCGGTCTGTGCGTTCAGGTCTGCCCGACCGGCATCGATATCCGGGATGGTCTGCAGTATGAATGCATCGGCTGCGCTCTGTGTATTGATGCCTGCGATGAAGTCATGGAAAAAATGAACTATCCGAAAGGTCTGATCCGATACACCACTGAAAACGAGCTGGAAGGCAAACCTTCCAAGCTGCTTCGGCCCAGAACCTTTGGCTACGGCGCGGTACTTGCGTTGATGATTGGTGCCATCATCTTTACGATTGCAACGCGGGTACCCGCACAACTGGACATCCTGCGCGACCGGGGCGCCCTGTTCAGCTTCAATGGCGAAGGCCGGGTGGAAAATTCTTATACCGTCAAGATCCAGAACATGTCAGAAGTACCTCATACGTTTAAACTGAGTGTCGAAGGCATGGATGATATTCGTATTCTGACCACCACTACCGTCGTCGTTAACAGTGGCGAAAACCGCACACTGCCCACGGTCGTGGATGTGCCGCCTGAGGCGATCACAGACTCCAACAACACCATCAGGTTTCAAGCTCAGTCCGAGACGGATTCAACACTGCTCCTGGAAACTGAAAGCCGTTTTGTTGGTCCAAGACCCCGGCAGTAATCCGGGCCTCGGATCAAACACATTAACCAGAGATTGTTAAGACATGACTGAGAATAAGCCCATAGCGCCCTGGTATCGACAGCCCTGGTTCTGGTTTTTGACCATTTTCCCGATAGCGGCCATTTGTTCGGGCATCACCATACTGACGATATCTTCCAGCCTTGATAAATCGATGGTCTCTGACGATTACTCCAAAGAAGGTCGCGGGATCAACATGGCGATTGCCCGAGACCAGAAGGCCCTGGACCTCGGGATAAATGGCGGGCTCTCGGTAGAGGGCCGCAACGCCAGTCTGACCCTGAATAAAGCCGAAGGGCCGGCAGATTATCCCTATCTGATCATGAGCTTTTACCATCCAACCATGGCCGATAGAGACCGCACCGTGCAGTTTCGCCGGGTCTCGGACGGCGAGTATACGGGCGCCATGGTCGGTGATATGGATGGCCGCTGGTACTACGACATTCAAGGACCGGAAAATGACTGGCGCGTGAAAGGCGAGCTCTGGCTCCCCGCGGAGAATACTCACGCAGTCAAAGCGACGAATCCTGCCCAAGGGTGAACACCCTGAACTGTTTCCATTGCGGCGAGCCAGCGGACGGCAACCCGCCAATCATTATGGAGCTGGACGGCTCAGACCGGCACTTCTGCTGTCAGGGCTGCAAGGCTGTCTGCGAAACCATTCGCAACGAAGGCCTGACCGGCTTTTACGACTTCCGCACCATGCCTGCCGTTACCCCCAGGCAGCTTACCCGCTCCGAACTCTCCCGCATCAAGGAGCTGGACCACCCGCTGGTTCAGCAGTCCTTTGTCGCGCCGGTAAAAGGCGGCCAGGAAGCGCAATTACTGATCGGTGGCATCACCTGTGCGGCCTGTATCTGGCTGCTGGAAAATCATCTCAAAAAGCAGCCAGGGGTGATCTCGTTTTCGGTCAATCACACCACCCAACGGGCACGACTGGTGTGGGCCCAGGATCAGGTCCGCCTGAGCGAACTGCTGATCGCTATTCATGAACTGGGCTATACCGCTCGCCCCTACCAGGCTGACGAAGCCGAACAGGCGCTGAAAGCGGAACACCGCAGCATGCTGATCCGGTTGGTGGTGGCTGGCGCCGGCTCCTTCCAGACCATGATGCTGGCCTTCCCCCTGTATTTTGAGCTGATCAGCGAGCTGTCGCCGGAGTTTGTCAGTTTCTTCCGCTGGTTCAGTCTGTTGGTGGCCACGCCGGTGGTTCTCTACAGTGCCCGACCGTTTTTCGAGAATGCCAGGCGTGACCTTGCCTCTCGTCATCTCACTATGGATGTTCCAGTTGCCATTGCCATCGGCCTTGCCTTCGGCGCCAGCGCCTGGGTAACCGCTTTTGGTGGCCAAGAGGTGTACTTTGAATCGGTCTGCATGTTCACTTTCTTCCTGCTGCTCGGGCGCTATGTGGAGGTTCAGGCCAGATACCGGGCAGGTCTGACCGGCAGCGCACTGGCGGGTTTCCAGCCGACGGTTGCGGCCATGGTCCGCAATGGCGAAACCGACATCGTGCCGGCGCATCAGGTTCGCCCCGGCGATATTATCCGGGTGCGTCCGGGCGAAACGTTGCCAATAGACGGCGAGATTGTCAGCGGCGAATCAACACTCAACGAAGCCGCCCTGACCGGTGAATACCTGCCTGAATCCCGCGGTCCGGGTGACACGGTGCATGCCGGCAGCATCAATGGCGAAAACCCGCTCGACATACGAGTTGTCAAAGCCGGAGCGGAAACCCGGCTTTCCGGCATTCTTCGGGTGCTGGACCGGGTTCAGTCAGAAAAACCCCCGGTGGCGCGCATGGCAGACCGCATCGCCGGCAAATTTGTCGCCCGGGTTCTGATTCTGGCACCCATCGTGTGGATTGGCTGGGCACTGGCCGGCGCCGACAACGCCTTCGACATCACTCTTTCGGTGCTGGTCGTCACCTGCCCCTGCGCGCTGTCTCTGGCGACGCCAACGGCCATTACTGCGGCTTCCATGCGCTTGCGTAAACTCGGCTTTTTGCCCACTCGCGGACACACGCTTGAATCTCTGAATAGTATAGACACCGTGGTTTTCGATAAAACCGGCACCCTGACCCGTGGCGAACTGACGCTCACCGGAACCCGAACCTTCGGTGACATGGATGAAGCCCATTGCCTGCGCCTGGCGGCCGGGCTGGAGAAGCACTCCGAGCATCCGATAGCCAGAGTGTTCCATGAACGGTCCTCGGTTACGGTGGATACGGTCAATAATTACCTGGGCGGAGGTTTGTCCGGCCAGTTCAACGGACAGCAAGTGTTCATCGGCCATAAAGCCTTTGTTGCTGAACATTCAAGAGCCCCTGCACCGGAGGCCGAAACCGCCACTGGCATGGAAATCTGGCTGGCGACCAACGATCAGTGGTTGGCCAGCTTCCAGCTGGATGACCAGATCCGTGCAGATGCAGCTCAGGCCATTCAGGCACTCAACAACGCCGGCATACAGACTCTGCTTCTCAGCGGCGACCGGTCCGGTCATGTTCAACAAGTTGCCCGCACGCTGGGCATTGAAAGAGCCATTGGCGAAGCCTCGCCAGAACAAAAACTGGACGTGCTTGAACAGCTGAAGGCCGAAGGTCGCAAGGTCATGATGGTGGGTGACGGGCTCAATGATTTACCGTCCATGGCCGGTGCCGGAATCTCGGTGGCCATGGGCACCGCTGCGGACCTGACCCAGCTCAAGGCCGATGCGGTACTGCTGAACGGTCAGCTGATGCAGCTGATGGAAGCCATCAAGGCCAGCCAGCAAACCCGGAATATCATTCGCCAGAACCTGATCTGGGCCTTCGGTTACAACCTGGCCGCCCTGCCCCTCGCCGCAGCCGGACTGGTGCCACCCTGGCTTGCCGCGATTGGTATGTCGATCAGCTCACTGGTGGTGGTTCTGAACGCTCTGCGCCTGGGCTCGCCCTCACGGAAACGCCCGGAAAACCCGGATCCGCTTGGCTCCACGGCCCCGGCTTGATACCGTAGAACTCTATTCTTCTTGAAGGAGCACAACGTGCAAATAGTCATGTACCTGGTGCCATTGATGCTGATTTTGCTGGTCGTGGGGCTGGTACTGTTTTCCTGGGCAGTCAAGAATGGCCAGTACGACGACCTCGAAGGCCCCGGTCATCGCATTCTCTACGATGACGACAAGGATATGATTCCTGAAGAGTCGCGCCAGCCTGAGCCAGACGACACCCCCAAAGCAAAGAACGACCGCAGCACCGACCCGGAAAATAAAGCCTGAATGCCAGCAGAACTCTATATCAGTTACTCCAGCGCCTTCCTGATCGGCTTGCTGGGCAGCGCCCACTGCCTGGGTATGTGCGGGGGCATCAGCGCCTCGCTGTCGATGGCATTGCCGGTCGGCAAAGGGTTTCGCTTTCGCCAGTCACTGATGCTGTTGGCCTTCAATCTGGGGCGAATCGGCAGTTACGCGCTGATTGCCGCGATGATCGCCATCCTGAGCACCAGCATGGCAGGCCAGGGCCGGTGGGCTGCCATGCTGTTGATGACACTGGCAGGGCTTCTATTGATCTTCATGGGTCTGTCCATGGGCCAGTGGTGGCAGGGCATCCGCATTGTGTAAAAAGCCGGCGCGCCCGTGTGGCGGTTATTGTCGCCGCTGACCAAACGCTTCATCCCGGTGAACAATCCGGGGCAGGCGCTGGCACTGGGGGCTCTGTGGGGCTGGCTACCGTGCGGACTGGTGTACAGCACGCTGGGCTGGGCGGCACTGCAGCCGACCGTACCCGCGGCCGCCCTGACCATGTTTTTCTTCGGCCTGGGCACGTTGCCGTCGATGCTGGCGACCGGTTATGCCGCTAACTGGATTCGCAATCTTCAGGGCAACCGGGGATTCCGGAAACTTAGCGGCGTCTTGCTGATTCTGTTTGGTCTGTGGACTCTGCCTCTGCAAGCCCTGATCCACTGATCCTGAGATCAGAGGTTCAGGACATCGAGCCGGCCAAAATCCGGTTCCGGGCTGGCTGTCTGCACTGCCTGGCGTTTACCGCCCAGGCGCTTGCCTTCCTTGAAATCGTAAAGATTCGGGTCAGCCAGATGCGAGGGTTCAACATTGCAAATGGCGCGAAACATGGTTTCCAGACGCCCCGGGTGCTGTTTATCCCAGCTCTGGAACATTTCCTTGATAACCTGCCGTTGCAGGTTCTCCTGGGATCCGCACAGATTACAGGGAATAATCGGAAATTCCCGAACTGCGGCATAGCGGGCAATATCCTTTTCGCGGGCGTACGCCAGTGGCCGGATCACCGTGTTGCGACCATCATCACTGTGCAGCACCGGCGGCATGGTTTTCAGTTTGCCGCCGTAAAACATATTCAGAAACAGGGTTTCCAGCAAATCGTCCCGGTGATGACCCAGGGCGATCTTGGTGACGCCGTGCTCCTCGGCAAAGTTATACAGAATCCCCCGTCTTAGTCGGGAACACAGACCGCACGTGGTCTTCCCTTCGGGGACTTTGTCCTTAACGATGCTGTAGGTGTCCCTCTCGATGATGTGATACTCGATGCCGAGAGCCTTCAGATAAGCTGGCAGAATATGTTCCGGAAAGCCGGGCTGTTTCTGGTCAAGATTGACAGCAATCAGCTCGAAAGAGACAGGGGCGCTTTTCTGCAGGTTCAACAGGATATCCAGCATCGCGAAGGAATCCTTGCCACCGGACAGGCAGCACATCACCTTGTCACCGGCCTCGATCATTGAGAAATCGGCAATTGCCTGCCCGACATCACGGCGCAAGCGCTTCTGCAGCTTGTTCAGTTCCAGTTTCTGGCGACGGTCCTGCTCTGGAGCAGTTAGCGGTTCGGGATTGGCGGTCATTGCTGGGGACATACTCTTGCACGTGCACGGGGTTAGTGAGCGGGCAATTATACGCGCCACACCGTTTCAGGGACAGAACAGCAACATGGATATGTTGAGTTTAAGAAGCCGTCAGCGGAAACAGCCGCCAGTGCTGGCATGACTTTCAAGCGCGAGCGGACTCGCTTACCATGGTGTCATGACCATTCCCCCGAAAGTAACAGGCTCGAAACCGGGCCCGGCCGTCGTTGACCCCGATAATCTGTGGCTGAACCAGCACCTACAGCATATGTTGGTGGCCGTTGAGCATGAATTGAGAGTCGCCGGGCCGAAAGGACTGAGTGAGCTTGAACTGATCAGATCACTGCAGAAAGAACCCTGGGCGCTGATCGGAACGGTTAACTTCCACGCCCCCGACCAGCTCTATCCGGTGCATTTTCTGCTGTTCCACGTGCTCTACACGCTGCGGGACCAGCTTGCCCCGGACGGAGAGGCCCTGACCATTTCGCCGTTATGGCTGAGCATCAGTCGTCAGCAAACCGTTGCTTGCGACGGCTTGCCGGGGCAAGAGGACAAGCTCAGAGCCTTCTATCTGGATCTGTCCCAATACCACCTGTCCGACGCCACCATCCAGACAATGATGGACGATTTCTGGAGCGGGCAAACCCGCTCCAGACCAGACCTGCCGGCCGCAGCAGTCGCCGCTTCGGCGCTGGGCTTTTCGACATTGCCCGAGCAGTTTGCGCCCATCAAACAACGGTTTCGGAAACTGGTGATGCAAGCGCATCCGGATCGTGGCGGCGATACCGAATCCATCCAGAAACTTAACGAGGCCTTTTCGGTCTTGAAATCACACTATGCCTGATTCACTTCATTACTGTCATGCAGGACACCAGACGATCATGATCCAGAACTTAAAGCTTTTACCAGTGATCACTGCCCTGTTGATGGTGCTGACCACCGTCGCCAAAGCTGACCTGGTGATTTTGCAATATCATCATGTGGATGACAGCACGCCAGTGGCAACCAGCACCTCGCGTTCACTGTTTGAAGCACAGCTGCAAATGATCCAGCAGCTGGAATTGGAGGTTGTTCCGCTGCTGGCGGGCACCCGACAGGCGCTGGCGGGCGAACTCGAGGCTTCAAATCAGATCGCCATCACCTTTGACGATGCCTACGAATCGGTTTACAGCGCCGCGGCGCCGGTGCTTGAGCGCTTTGGCCTGCCCTACACTATTTTTGTCAACACCGATGCCATCGGTTCCCGCGGCTATATGACCTGGGACCAGCTCCGTGAACTGGCTGAACACAAGAGCGTCACCATCGCCAACCACAGCACTGACCATGACCATATGGCGCGCAGAACTGGCGAACCGGCAGAGCCATGGCAAACCCGGGTGAACCGCAGTCTTGATGAAGCTCAGAAAGTCCTGAAACAGAGGCTTGGGATTGATGAACCCCTGTTTGCCTATCCGTACGGGGAATTCGACGAAGCGCTGGAGGCCAAACTGGCTGATCGGGGCTGGTACGGCTATGGGCAGCAATCCGGAGCGGTCGGCCGCTGGTCTCACGATACCCGGCTGCCCAGGTTCCCGATGGCCAACACTTACGGCCAACTCGGAAGCCTGCAAGACAAGTTGCTGAGCAAAGCCTTCCCGGTACCTGCAAAAGATCTGCCCGACGGCATTCTGACCAGTAACCCGCCAGCGCTGAGCTTTCCACTGGGCGAAAAACTGGACGCCAACCGGCTCACCTGCTTTGCTTCTGGCCAGGGTCGTATCGACTTCACGGTAGTTGGCGATAGCGTGCATGTGCAGGCTCCCAGGGCCTTGCAAAGTCGTCGCTTCCGCTATAACTGCACGCATCCGGCTGGTCAGGGCCGTTTCTACTGGCTGTCGCAGCAATGGCTGGACCGCGACCAGCCAGAAGACTGAACCCGCTAGTCTTCGAAGGTCGCGATACCCAGTTCCCCAAACCGGACGTGGGGTATCGCTTTGGGGCCATGCCGGGTTTCGATAACCGTCTGGCCTTGCAGGTCCTGCACCTTGGTAAAAACGATTAACCAGCGCTCGCCCTGGTCTGGAAACACCGGCAGCCAGGCTTCAAGGTAGCCCCGTTGGCGCCAGGTTTCCGGGGTGTAATCCAGCACCAGATCGGTGACCAGTCGGACCGGCCTTAAATCCTCATCGAGAAACGCAAGGGACGGCACAACCAGGCCGTTATGGGCGTAGGAACGCAGGCGAGCAACGAACGCCGAGGCATCGGCTGGCAAGGCAATCAACTGGAACGGCGAGCGGCCCGAACTGAAGTCATGCTCTGAGGACTCCGGTGCAAGCCTGACGGCAAATTCCCGGCCTGCCTGCCACGGCTGGGACGAGCGCACTGAAAGCTGTTCGCAGCAGCTGCGACTGAACGCGGTGAACTTATCTTCCGCTTCCTGTTCGATATCCAATATGGCGAAGGCATCCGGGTCGTAGCCTGCTACCGGCTCGATGGTGTGACTTTCAGTACGGTGATAGACACTCGCGGGCGTCAGCTCGACCGGTGCGGCAATCAAGCCTTTCTCAACGTCCGTTCGGGCATCGGGTGTGAAATAACTGACGCGGACATTGCCATCGGCATCGCGCCAGGTGAAGTACGGCTGACGCTGTCCGGGGCGGACATTGCCAGCCTTGGCGAGTTCATCCCCGTCAGGGAAATTGTCCAGAGTGTATTCGGTTTCTTCTTCAAGAGACTGCGCCTGCGCAGCTTCTGACCGGGCATGGCCATTCGCCGGGGATCGCCCCGCCTCAGGTCGGGATTCCGGAATACGCGTATAGTGCACCCGGCCCTGCTCATCCACCCAGGAAAAGTAACCCTCCCGTTCGCCGACCGGAGTGCCCGCAGACTGACAACCTGCCAGCAACAGCGCTGCCAGCAAAGGAGCCGCCAGGTATCTCAGTGCACCGATTGTCATGAGCGTTTCCAGCCAACGTGGTTCAGAACTTCTTTCGGAAGCTTAGCCCGGCCATGACCACCCGCAGAGAGGTTTTGATATCAAGACCGGCATAAGGGTTATAGATGATGTTGGTGATGTTGTCACAGTTCACATTACAGCTGGTATCGGCCGGAATGGTTTCTATCGAGTGCAGATACGACAGGTTCATGTCGATCTCGGTATTTTTATCCCACTGGTACCCCATGCCGATGCTGTAGAGGTTGGCGCCACCGAAGGGCGCCATGATCGAACGCTGGTCATCGGGAATGACCGAGTCCCGAATTTCCACCCCTGCCCGCAAATCCAGCCGGGACGAGGCATGAAACTCCATGCCAAAGGCCCAGTTCCACTGACTCTTGAAGCCCAGAGGCAACCGGAGGGTGTTGGGCGTGGCGTTGTCTGGTGACAGAATGCGCGCGGCGTTGAGGAACTCCAGATTACGGTCAAAGCGGAAGACGAAGGCGTCCCACTGGGCGTAGTCGGTCCAGCCTATATCGGCATTCAGGGTGAGCCTGGGGTGCACATCCACGCTGACACCGGTCTGAAAGTGTTGCGGGTAAACCAGATCCATACTGACGTTGCCCGCCTCCCGGGGGGCGCCGGACGGCAAACTAAGGATCGCCGAGGAAATGGCACCGAGTACCGAGCCGTTCACGCTCTGCCAGAAGCCCGACCAATCGTCGGTGTACTGAATCTCGAAGGTGCCTTTGAGATTCATGTCCGCCTCGGAGGTGTAACTGGCCCCCCAGCTGAACCAGTCTGTGGGCTCCCAGAGTACACCCAGCGAATAGGTTGGCGAGAGGGTTTCCTGCACGTTGATGCTGAGCGCCCCTATGTCATCCCAGGGCCCGACGTTACCGCCACACAGCGCAAGCCAGGGCTGTAGCGGCTCGTCACCGCTCTCGCAGTTGAAGGCATCCTGCAGCACTTCGGCCACACCCAACAACATATTGGGTGCGCGCATGTACTGATCCGCCGCAATCCCCATGTGCGACAGATGGATACCCGCCCCCACCGACCACTCATCGTTGATCTCATAGCCCACTGACGGCGACAGGTAAGTGGTTCGCTGCAAGGCCGTGGCCTGCGGCTGATAACGGCCAGGGTCGTCTTTCTCCCGGTAGAAACCTGCTGCCATCGGCAGATAGAAGGCGTTGGCAAAGGTCAGCTTTGAGCCCGGTCGATTGATACTGATGCCCGCAGATGGCGCCACCGCGGGCCCGGGCGGCGCTTTCAGAATGCCATACCCGGGCAAATACAATGCAACGTTGTTGGCATGGCTGTGGGTATTGGCCACCGGATCACGCTGCTGGCCGGTGCTGGGGTCAATCTCCAGGCCGTCGATACCGAAAATCTCATAACCCTCCGGAGCCGTAAAATCGGCATCGACATCCAGGTAGATACTGAGCAGGTTCACTTCAAACTGTCGGTCTTTCAGCCTGGTCAGGCCTGCCGGGTTGTAATGTATCGCCATGATGCCCGGGGGATCCGCCGTCACCGCGTTACCCAGTGCCAGCGCCTTCGGGTGTATGGTGAGGTTCTGGGCGAGCTGGGCCTGAGCACCGCACGACAGGGTCGCTGCGATGATGGCTCCCAGAAGCTGCCGTTTCGGGCTGAAATGTGCCATAACGTCCTTCCCTTGCCTTAAATCGTCTGCGACTTCAATCACTCTTTGAGGCCGGAGAAATTAATGGGCAGGGATATACCCAGGGAGAAATCCGGGGCATCTTCGGTCAGACCGATACCCAGACTGGTATTGACGATGGTGGTATCGCTCACGCGAGTGCCCAGAGACATACTCAGGAAACCGGTCATCTGATCCTTGGCGACCGCCTGATCGCCGTTGCCGAAGGTGAGCACGGTTTTATCGCTGTAACTGAGCTGGGCAGAGATACTGAGCGAGATGTCGTAGGACAGCGAATAGGCAAAACCCGCGGAACCGGACAGGCTGAAGCCTGGTTCGACTTTGGCCAGCAAGCGGGCACCGCGTACCTGCTGCAGATCGTCTTCAGCAAGGTTGTAGGTGGCGCTGACCGAGCCAAACACCACCACCGGATCCAATACCTTGGACATGCTGAGCCCGCCACCAAGAGAGTAATAGCCGCTCCCGGTAGACAATTGCTCCTTGATATCAATTTCGTAGGGACTGACACCGGTTTTGGAGCTGAAGGTGGTGAAAAATGTTGTGGACACTTTCCCCGGCACATAGGCAAACGGTTGCCAGCGACCCGTGAAGGAAATATCACCGAAATCATAAACCGACAGGTCGTCTTCGGTGTCGTACTTTACGACCAGCGGGATGCGGGTGCCGACCGTCAGGTTATCCCGCAAGCCGTAATCGTACGAAAACGCATTGGTGAAGTTATGGGTTGCCGATGGCACCACATCCAGGTTTCGCACAGAGCCGTTGGTGATGGCCAGGTCCAGTCGCTGATCGCCGGTGTAGGAGTAATCAAACGCATAATTCAGGGAGTGAGAGCCCTTTCTCTGCAGCGAATAGTTTTTCTCCGCGGCCTGGAATACTTCCTCCAATTGCCGGGTGGCATCTTCATCGCCCTCCTGCCGGGTCAACGCCTCTCGGGCCTGATCCACATTTCCGTCCTGCGCCAGCGCCATGCCCGGAAGCAGACCGGCAACGGAAACAAGGATAAAGCCTCGTACCAACCAACGATTCATCCTGACTCCCTACTCTTATTGTTTTATCCTGATTCGGGTCATGCACCCGAAAAATTAGTTACGGCGGTAGTACAGCTGTTTGCGGGTATTCTCCACGCTACCGTCCGGATTATTCTTCTGCCGTTCGAGCACATTCTGGAGGCGCCTTTCCGTGGCTTCGTGAAACACCGGCATTTGCTGCAAGGCAAGCAGAGTCATGGTCTGGTCATCCACAAACCGCAGGTCTTCTTCTTTGAGCTCGAGGTTATCCAGAGGCTTGTCGCTGCCCGGGAAAACGATAAACAGAACGTTGTCGTCCCATTTTTCCTCGAACTGATCGAGGGTAAAGGAGAGGTTGCCAACGGCAGGATCCGCCAGGTACACGCGGTCATCACGGATGGTTCGCAAAACCACAAAATGCTTGAATCCGGCATGATGAATCGGAACGATGGCGGGATGATCGAGCTCCTTCAGATCGTCGATCGTGGCCCGGAATCCCCCAGAGGGATAGCCAAGCGCGGTCACCAGCCGTTTCATGTCCAGCATCGAGAACGCCCGCCGCTCGACAATGCGTTCGCTTTCGCCGTAGTGAAGCAGCCCTTCCATTACCTGCCGTTCAGACAGGTTACGGCCCAGATAAAAGTTCAGGACAGTGGTCAGGGCAGCGCTGCCACAACTGTAGTCATAGGCCTGGCGCACGATGTTCCGGAATTTTTGCTCCACCAGGGGCTCCACCCGGACGTCGGTGCGCAGATGAGCCAGAGTGGGGTCAACGCTTTGCTGGATAACGATGGTACCCGGGTCAAATGGCTCGACCTCGGTTGCTTCCTGCACCATGGCGAACGTTAGAATGGATCCGGCCAACACCAGCAGCATTTTGGAAAGTTCCTGTTTTTATTAGGCGTGTAACTTATCGGGTTACATGTTGTTACGGTAAGATACCGAAATCATGACGGGCTTAAAGATAACTGTGCCTCAAATCCGTAGCTGCAGACGGAGCCTTGACGGGGTGGTTTGAGAACTGCTTCATGCCTCGGCCGAGGCAACAAGGGGAACGGGCCCCGGATCGATTTCCGGGGCCCGTCAATCGGGGAAGGATCAGAGCGTAAAGACCACGCCCAGCAGCGCGTAGCTGATCAGAGTAACGACAATCACGCCAATCAGATTCAGTGCAAAACCGGCACGAATCATATCTGAAATATGCATATGACCGCTTGAGAAGACAATGGCGTTGGGAGGGGTTGCAACGGGCATCATGAAGGCACAACTGGCCGCAATCGCCGCCGGTACCGTCAACAACAGCGGCGATACCTCCTGGGACATTGCCAACGCACCCAACAGCGGCAGGAATGCCGCGGCGGTTGCGGTGTTGCTGGTCACCTCGGTCAGAAAAATAATCACCGTAGCCACCAGCGCCACCATGACCAGCGTGGGCAGCACGCCGGCAACACCCAGGCTTGCGGCTATCCACTCAGCCAGTCCGGAGCTGCTGATCACGCCGGCCATCGCCAGTCCACCACCAAACAGCAACAGCACACCCCAGGGCATCTTGCTCGCGGATTCCCAGTCCAGAACGAAGGTTCGCTGTGCGCTGTTTACCGGAATGATAAACATCACAATGGCGGCGGCGATAGCGATGCCGGTGTCACTGAGCCAGGGCATCAGACTGGCCGACAGTAAAGGACGGAAAATCCAGGCGCTGGCCGTCAGCACAAACACCAGAGCAACCAGCTTTTCGCCCCGGCTCATGGAACCCAGCTTGGCCAGCTCCTCGTGAATCATGTCACTACTACCGGCGGAACCGCCAATACCAAAATCTTTCCGGGTCAGCCACCACCATGTCAGCACCAGCATGACCACCGACACCGGCACCCCTAACAGCATCCACTGGGCAAAGCCCACTGAGATGCCCTGATTCTCGCTGAGGTAAGCCGCCAGCAGCGCATTGGGTGGTGTTCCGATCAGGGTGGCAATGCCACCAATACTGGCGGAATAGGCAATGGCCAGCAGTAACGCCGTTGCATACCGGCGCATCCCATCAGGATTGGATGAGTCCATCATCGCTACCACCGACAAGCCAATCGGCAACATCATGATGGCGGTGGCGGTGTTACTGACCCACATACTGAGAAACGCCGTTGCCAGCATAAAACCGGCGATCTGACGCTTCGGTTGATTCCCCATCGCCCGCAGCGTCATCAAAGCGATCCGACGATGCAGGTTCCAGCGCTGCATCGCCAGCCCGAGCGTAAAACCGCCCAAAAACAGGAAAATAATCGGGTTGGCATAGGGTGAAGTGGCCTGGCTTATGGTGCCCAGGCCCAGTGCCGGCACCAACACAATAGGCAACAGCGCCGTGGCCGGAATGGGAATGGCCTCTGTCGACCACCAGGTGGCCATCAACAGCATCAAGCCCAGTGCCGCCCAGGCCTCCTCACTCATGCTTTCAGGCGCCGGCACCACCCAGGTCACCAACAGGAAAAAGGTACCCAGAATCAAGCCGATAACCTGGCTTTTCGGCAATCCCGGGGTGTCATGCTCTGTGGCTTGCGGATCGGTCATGTGATACCACTCTGGTTGGTTACGATGGGTCGGTGTGTTCAGTCACCGGCGCAATTTACACAAACCGTGGTATATGGCAATACTTGTATGCGTCTTGGGTCGATATCTTCCCCGCACCGTTCGCATTCACCCCCCAGGCCACTGGCGATTCGATCCAGTGCATGAGCTATCTGGGCCAGTTCGTTTCGGGTCTCCTGTTCCAGCGAATCCACCACCTCATCGTTTTGCGTCTGGGTTGCCCGCTCTTCAGAATCCTTGTCGAGCGCACCGGTTTCACGACGCTGATGGGCCTGGTAACGCGCCAGCCTGGCTTCAAGATCCGCCTTCAGGGTTTCCAGTTCGGAGCTGCGATTATTCATGGTCTTCTCCCAATGGATTATTGATCAACGTTACTCTAAAGTAATATGCTCGAAAAGCGTTTGATGCCTGTCAAAATCCTGTCATTCGCCACAAGGTAGACTGCTGAAGCAGTCATCGTTCTTACAAAGGAGTTGTAATCAATGAACACCGATATGTTCGAAAAAGCCAATCGCCTGAATGAAACCCTGTTCACCCAGCTCAGCAAAGCTACTGAGATGCAAATGGAAGCTTTCCGCCGCTACGCGGATGTCGCCATGGAGCAGGCCCGAAAAGTATCGGAAGTGCGTGACCTGGACGGACTGAAGCAAGTGACTTCCGAGCAGACCGAAACCCTGAAGTCGCTCAGCGAGCAGCTCACCAGTGACTGGAAAGCCTGGCAGGACTACCTGAACGAGACCCGCGAGCAGGTTCAGCAAGCATTCAGTGCCGAAACCGCCGACACTACCGAGCCCGCCAAAGAAAAGGCTCCGGCCAGCAAAGCCAGTACTAACAAAACCACAGCCTGATCAAGTCAGTGCTACTCCGGTCGGAATGGCTCGGCCATTCCGACCGTTTTTATCTGTCGGCAGGAGTCTGTCATGTCCGGTCTGGATTTTATCAGCAAAAAAACAAATAAATTGGTCAAAGCCTTTGAGGGCAATGTTCGGCAAGGTCAGCACCAGGTAGAGAAATGGCTCGGCGATACCGGAATGGTCGACGATGCCAAACTCTCGACCCTGAGTGAGGCCTCCGATGCCTACCGCACTATGGCGGAAGATCTTCTGCTGCACCCCTTGCGATTTGCCAGTGCCGAAATCGATCTGGCCAAAAAACACCTGAGTCTGGCCCGTTACACATTGGCCAGGCTGACCGGCAAGCAACCAGAGCCAGTAACACTGCCTGCCCCGGACGATCGCCGCTTTCTGGCCGAGGATTGGCAAAAACACCTGCCGTTTGACGTACTGCATCAGGCTTACCTGATCAATTCAAAAGCGTTCCTTGACTGGGTTGCAAACATGGAAGCACTGCCCGGCCCGGGCCGCGAACAGATGCTGTTCTATGCCCGGCAACTGAGCAGTGCCCTTTCGCCATCCAACTTCCCACTGTCTAACCCGGAAGTGCTCCGCATTACCCGGGAGCGCAAGGGCATGAACCTGGTGGATGGCGTCCGTAACCTGATTGAAGATATCCGCCAGAACCCGAACCTGTTCAACGTCAGCATGACCGACCGCACGGCGTTCGAGGTGGGCGGCAATCTGGCTACCACACCGGGCAAGGTGGTGTACCAGAATGAACTGATGCAGCTGATCCAGTATTCGCCCACCACCAAAAAGGTGGCCCAGCGCCCACTGCTGATTGTTCCGCCCTGGATCAACAAATTCTACATACTGGACCTGAGCGAAAAGAACTCGTTTCTCCGCTGGCTGGTCAGTCAGGGGCAAACGGTGTTCGTGGTTTCCTGGCGCAACCCCGGGCCGATGCACAAAGACAAGGGCTGGGACGATTACATGACGCTTGGCCCTCTGGCCGCCATCGAGGCAGTCAAAGAGGCCACGGGCGAGGAACAAATGAACGCCATTGGCTACTGCATTGGCGGCACATTGCTGGGTTCTACCATGGCCTGGCTGGAGAAGAAAAAGCTCAAACCGATTGTCAGCACGACCTACCTGACCACCTTGCTGGATTTTTCCGACCCCGGCGGTATTGGTGTGTTCATCACTGACCATTCCCTCCGCGGCATCGAGCGGGCCATGAACCGAAAGGGTTATCTGGACGGCCGCGCCATGGCCTTCACTTTCAACCTGCTGCGTGAGAATGACCTGTTCTGGTCTTACTGGACCAACAACTACCTCAAAGGCCTGAAACCCGCCGCCTTTGACTTGCTGTACTGGAACACCGACGGCACCAATCTTCCCGCCCGCATACACAGTTACTATCTGCGGGAGATGTACCTGCACAACCGGCTGGTTCAGCCGGACGCGCTGACCATGGCCGGCGAAACCATCAACCTGGCGGAGATTCAGGTGCCATCGTTCTTCCTTTCCGCCCGGCAGGACCACATTGCCAAATGGAAGACCACCTATGAAGGCGCGAAAGTGTACGGGGGCGACGTAAAATTCGTACTGTCTGGCTCCGGGCACATCGCCGGCGTGATCAACCCACCCTATAAAGAAAAATATGGTTACTGGACCAACGACACGCTAAGTGCAAATCCCGACGACTGGCTTGAGGGGGCTGAACATCACGCCGGTTCCTGGTGGCCGCACTGGAAAGACTGGATCAAGACCTACGAGGGTGAACAGGTACCTGCCCGGAAGCCCGGAGATGGCAAGCTCACCGTCATCGAGGATGCCCCGGGCAGCTACGTGAAAGTCAACGCTGCGGACGCCGCGGGTGAAAAACATTTGTTGTTGAAACACCAATAACAACAGAATCGGGCATGGCTGAAAATTCGGCCAGCGCCACCTTGTCGTGGTCAATCACCATGGTGAGGTGGCCGGCCCATTACGACGCTCTGACAGGAATTCCTAACCGGAGACTTAACTTGATGACGTTCAACAAACTTCTGCTGGCGGCCTGCTTGCTGCTGGGCAGCGCTGTGGTCTATGCCGAAACCATCAAGATCGGCCTGAACTACCCTCAGACCGGCCGCTACAAGGATCAGGGCTTGCAACAACGGCTGGGCGCCTACCTGGCGGTGGATGAAATCAATCAAGCTGGCGGCGTTATGGGGCAACCCCTGGAACTGGTTATTCGGAACTCCCGGGGTGAACCCGATCAGGGCGCAAAGAATACCGCCGAGCTGATTGACCGTGAAGGCGCACACATGGTGTTCGGCGGCGTGTCCAGTGCCGTCGCCATTGCATCGGGCAAGGCCGCCCAGGCTCGCAACCGGATCTACTTCGGCACCCTCACCTACTCCAATGCTACCACCGGAAGCGAGGGCCACAGCCACATATTCCGGGAGCCCTACAACGCCTGGATGACCGCGAAGGCGTTGAGCCAGTACCTGAATCGCCATCATGCGGACCAGAACTATTTTTACATTACTGCGGATTACACCTGGGGCTGGTCGGTTGAGGAGTCGGTGCGGAAATTCTCCAATACCGAAGACACCGAGGCACACCAAGGCGTGAAAACGCCCTTTCCCAGGGCCTTGATCACCGATTTCAGACAAGCCCTGGAGCAGGCCGCCGAAAGCGATGCCGAGGTGCTGATGCTGGTGCTGTTCGGGGACGACATGGTACGCGCCCTGAATGCCGCCTATGAAATGGGGCTCACCAAGCGTATGCAGGTGGTGGTACCCAACCTGACGCTGGGCATGGCCCGGCAGGTTGGTCCGACGATTATGGAAGGCGTGGTGGGTGCTGTGCCCTGGGTGTGGAACTTGCCCTATGAGAACAACTACCCCCGCGGCAAAGACTTTGTCGAGGCGTTCTCCAGCCGCTATGAGCTGCGCCCGTCCTCTTCTGCGGCCTCCGCCTATAGCATCATCTATCAGTACAAAGACGCCGTCGAACGAGCCGGAACCACCGACACCCGAAACGTCATCCGGCAACTTGAAGGCCACCGCTACAGTTTGCTCAAAGACGAGCAACACTGGCGCGCTTTTGACCACCAGAACGTTCAGTCGGTCTACGTGGTCAAGGTAAAACCCCGTGACACCGTCATGGCGGATCCCTTCAGCTCGGACTATTTCGAGATCATCGACACTATGCCCGGACAAGACGCGGTCCAGACCCGTGAAGAGTGGGAAGCCCGGCGCCGGGAGGCAGGCAAGCCCGCCTCGCTGTGAGAACATTCTCCCCACATAATCGCCCGGCGGCGGGAAATACGTCAGGCATACCTGACCAATGCGACCTGCTGATTATCGGAGGCGGCGTTAACGGTACCGGCATCGCCATGGATGCCGCCGGGCGCGGCCTTAAAGTCGTGCTGTGTGAAATGAACGACCTTGCCTCAGCCACCTCGTCAAGCAGCAGCAAGCTGATCCACGGTGGCCTGCGCTATCTTGAGCACTACCAATTCCGCCTGGTGCGGGAAGCGTTGGCGGAACGGGAATCGCTGCTTGCCAACGCACCCCACATCATGTGGCCCATGCGCTTCCGGTTGCCACACCAGCCCCATCTGCGACCGGCCTGGATGATCCGGACCGGGCTGTTCCTGTACGATCATCTGGCCAAGCGGGAATTGCTGGCAGGCTCACGCGCCATCAGTTTCGGGGAAAACTCCCCGCTCAAACCTGACATCACCAAAGGCTTTGAATACTCCGATGGCTGGGTCGACGATGCCCGGCTGGTGGTGTTGTTAGCGCGCAAAGCAAAGCAAAAAGGCGCCGTGATACTCAGCCGTGCCCGTTGCATCCGCACCGACCGCAAACAAGACGGCTGGCACGCGACGCTGGAAGACACCCTGGCCGGCCACCGTCGCACCGTAAAAGCCAAAGTCATCGTCAATGCCACCGGCCCCTGGGTGAGCCGTATTTTCGGCGAAAACCTGGGCATGAAAGCGCCCAGACAGATCCGGATGGTCAAAGGCAGCCACATTGTGGTGCCCAGGCTTAATCAGGACGACGAAGCTTATATTCTGCAAAACGAAGATGATCGCATCGTATTTGTGATCCCGTACGAGGATCAGTTTTCTCTGATCGGCACCACCGATGTGGATTTTGCGGGCGATCCGCGCGAGGCCAGCATATCGCCGGAAGAGACCGATTACCTGCTCGCCATCGTGAACCAGTATTTCCGCAAACAACTGGCGCCGGCGGATGTCGTGTGGAGCTATTCCGGCGTACGACCGCTGATGGATGACGAAGGCGGCACGGCCCAGTCAGCATCCCGGGACTATTCCTATGACGTGGATGATAAAGACAACCAGCCACCGTTAATCTCTGTGTTCGGAGGCAAGATCACCACCTACCGCAAACTGGCCGAAGCGGTCACCGATCAGGTCTGCCGGTACTTCCCCGGTTCCGGCAAATCCTGGACCCGGAAAGCCCTGCTCCCGGGTGGCGACTTCGGTGATCACGCCGAACTGGAAGCCCGGCTGCGCTCCGATTTCCCATGGCTCAGCGCCGCCGTGGTTCGCCGTTTCACGCGCAGTTACGGTACCGACAGCTACCGGATTCTGGACCGATGCCGGTGCCCGGAAGATCTGGGACACTGGTACACCCAGACCCTGTCAAAGAGAGAAGTGGATTACCTGATCTTTGAGGAGTGGGCTCTGACTGCCGAGGACATTCTCTGGCGCCGGACCAAACAGGGCTTGTACATCAGCGACGAACAGCAGAGATCACTGGATATGTACATCTGTCAGACCGCACCCAGGCGCCTGACCGACTATGCAGGACCGGCGTTGTCAGAGTAGCTGGCGGATGCGATTCTGTAACCGCGGCACAAGCTCTTGCTCGAACCAGGGGTTTTTACGGAGCCAGCCATTGTTCCGAGGGCTCGGATGGGGCATCGGCACAATGCCTGGCCAGTACTGCCGCCAGGCCCGGACATTGTCAGTCACCGAACGCCGGTGATCCGGCAGGTGCCAGGCGTGGGCATACTGCCCGATCACCAGGGTCAGCTCAATGTGGGTCAGTCTGGCCAGGAGCTCTGCACGCCAGGTCGCGGCGCACTCCGGCCGGGGTGGCAAGTCGCCGGATTGGCCGGTACCCGGGTAGCAAAAGCCCATAGGCAGAATGGCAAACCGACGTTCATCATAGAAAATCTCCCGGGAGACACCCATCCACTGCCGCAGGCGATCCCCACTGGGATCGTTGAAGGGCATCCCGGTTTCATGCGCTTTACGGCCCGGCGCCTGACCGACCACCAGAATTCTGGACGATTCCGACAACTGCACCACCGGCCGGGGGCCCAGCGGCAACTGATCGCGGCACAGGGTGCAGGCTCGCACCTGGTCAATCAGCGCCTCAAAACTCAGCTTGCCCAGTTCGCTGACCGGCTCTGTCATCACTGAACCTCGCCATGACCGAGCGCCGCAGCGGCGCCGTAAAGACCGCTCAGCGTATCCTGCACCACCCACACCGGCGTGGCCGCCAGCAGGGGTCGCATGCGGCCTTTGTTGTCGAATTCGTGCCGGAAATTGCTGGTCAGAAAGAACGGCAAGATGGCCGGCAGGATACCCCCACACAAATAGACGCCGCCAAAACTGCCCAGAGTCAGCGCGGCATTGCCTGCCACCTGCCCTAATATCTGACAAAAGCGCTGCAGGGCCTCCTGCGCCAGCTCACCCGATCCCGTCAGGGCGACCTCCGTTATCTGCTCCGGCGTAGTCAGCTCCGCTGGCAAGGCCCGGATAACGGCAAGGGCCTGGTACAGATTCATCAAGCCCTCGCCACACAACAGACGCTCCACTGATACCCGGCCAAACCGCGGGCGCAGCTGGTTCAGAATCCGGCTTTCAAGGTCGTCTGTCGGCGCAAAATCGACATGACCGCCCTCGGTAGACAAGGGTAACCAGTCCTGTCCGGACGGCACCAACGCGGACACGCCCAGCCCGGTGCCCGGGCCCATAATCAACAACGCACCGGATTGCCTTTGCGCAGGGCCGCCCACAGGCACCAGCTTGTCCTGCGGCACGTGCAGCACACCCAGCGCCATCGCAGTGTAGTCATTCACCAGGTGGAACCGGCGCCAGCCAAAGCAGTTCCGGAGGCTGTCAATATCAAACCGCCAGTGGTTATTGGTCATGGCGACGGTGTTACCAGTCACCGGAGCTGCCACGGCGAAGCAGGCTTCAGAAACACTGGGCCCCGGAACGCTCGCAAGATACTCGGCGATGGCAGCCTGCGGCCCGGGGTAGTCATGACATTTCAGCGTGCGCGTGTGCAGGAGCGCCACGGAACCCCGTTCGACCAGAGCAAAGCGGGCATGGGTGCCACCGATATCCCCGACCAGGGCAAGATCTTTTGCCGTCACAGCTCAGCGCTCCAGAACACACTGGCGCCCTGCTCCGGAGTGCCGGCACCACGACGCATCCAGCCGAACAGTTCGCGACCGTAGCCCTGATGGTGCGCATCCAGGTCTTGCGTCGCCACCTCGCGTGCGGCCAGAGCGTCATCATCCAGCCGAACCGTGAGGATTCCATTGGTCGCGTCCAGACACACCAGATCGCCCGCGTGAATCCTGGCCAGCGGGCCGCCGTCGAGCGCTTCCGGGTAGACATGTATCGCCGCCGGCACTTTACCGGAGGCGCCGGACATCCGGCCATCGGTCACCAGAGCCACCTTGAATCCCCGATCCTGCAAAACGCCCAGATAGGGCGTCAGTTTGTGCAGCTCTGGCATGCCATTGGCCCTGGGGCCCTGAAACCGCACCACCACCACGCAGTCACGGTCCAGGTCCCCTGCTTCAAACGCCGCTTTCAGCTCATTCTGCTCGTTGAACACCACCGCCGGAGCTTCCACGCAGTGATGCTCGGCAGCCACCGCCGACACCTTGATCACGCCCCGGCCCAGGTTGCCCTCCAGCACCTTCAGGCCGCCGTTCGCCGCAAACGGTTCCGCAGCACTGCTGAGCACATCCGGACGTAAACTTTTTGCCGGGGCCGGCTGCCAGGTCAGACTGCCATTGACCAGTTCGGGCATCTGGCCATACTGCGCCAGACCCTGCCCCATCACGGTATTCACATCGTTGTGCAGGTAGCCGCCGTCCAGCAGCTCCCGGATCAGGAACGGGGTGCCGCCGGCTTCGTGGAAGGCGTTGATGTCTTCCTGGCCGTTCGGGTAGATGCGGGTCATTGACGGCACCACCGACGACAGTGCCGAGTAATCGTTCCAGTCGATAATAATACCTGCGGCCCGGGCGATCGCTATCCAGTGAATGGTGTGGTTGGTGGAGCCACCGGTGACCAGCAGGGCCACCAGAGCGTTGACGATGGCTTTCTCGTCCACCATTTCGGCCAGCCCGAGAGTGCCACCCTGGGGCCGGGATATCCGGATCACCTGTTCCGTGGCAGCGCGGGTGAGCGCGTCCCGTAACGGAGTATCCGGGTGCACAAATGCCGAACCCGGCAGGTGCAGCCCCATCACTTCCACCAGCAGCTGGTTGGAATTGGCGGTGCCATAAAAGGTGCAGGTGCCAGGACTGTGGTAGGACTGGCTTTCCGCCTCCAGCAATTCGTCCTTGCCGATCTTGCCTTCGGCATAAAGCTGACGAATCCGCTGCTTTTCCTTGTTGGCAAGGCCCGAGGGCATGGGGCCGGCAGGCACCAGTATGGCGGGTAGATAGCCAAAGCTGAGCGCGCCGATCAACAGGCCTGGCACAATTTTGTCACAAATGCCGAGTAACATAACTGCATCGAACATGTTGTGGCTGAGCGCCACGGCGGTGCTCATGGCAATGGTATCCCGGGAAAACAGACTGAGCTCCATACCCGGCTGGCCCTGGGTAACCCCGTCGCACATGGCCGGCGTACCGCCGGCAAACTGGGCGACCGAGCCCATGCCATGAGCGGCTTCGCGAATCACATCCGGGAACCGGTGATAGGGCTGATGGGCAGAGAGCATATCGTTGTAGGCAGACACCATCGCCACATTGGCCTGGCTCATCAGCTTCAGGGTATCCTTATCCCCCTGCTGGCAGGCGGCGAAACCATGAGCCAGGTTACCGCAGGACAGCGTGCCCCGGTGCGGCTCCTGCCCCCGGAGCGCCGCCATCCTGGCCAGATAGGCCTGGCGAGATGGCCGGCTACGCTCGATAATACGGTTGGTGACCTCCAAGACTGTGGGTTGCATGGCCCCCTCCATTGACGATGACACGCTACATAAGTGGACTTCCTTGCAGCAAGACTTTCAGCTTCAATCAACACTACTCAAGCCATACACAGATTTGAATATACTCTAAGGACACACACTATGCTCAGGCGCACCAAAATTGTCGCCACACTCGGCCCCGCCACCGACAGCGTGGAATCGCTGGCCGGTATTATTTCCGCAGGCGTGGATGTTACCCGGCTGAACTTCTCCCACGGCAGTGCCGAAGAACACATGGAGCGGGCGCGCCGGGTGCGTGAGGTTGCTGCAGCTCAAGGGCGTTATGTTGCCTTGCTGGCCGACCTGCAGGGTCCGAAACTTCGGATCGCCCGCTTTGCCGACAACAAGGTTACCCTGCAACGGGGCCAGACCTTTGTGCTGGACGCGGCCATGGACAAGGAAGCCGGCACCGATCAGCGCGTGGGCATTGATTATGAAGAACTGATCAACGACGTCAGCCCCGGCGATATTCTGGTACTGGACGACGGCCGCATCGAAATGGAGGTCAACGCCGTTGATGCCCACAGTATTACCTCGACCGTTCTGATCGGCGGCCCCCTGTCCAACAACAAAGGCCTGAACAAGCGCGGCGGCGGCTTGTCAGCCGAGGCCCTGACTGACAAGGACAAGCGCGATATCGTCACCGCCGCACAGCTGGGCGCAGACTATGTAGCGGTCTCCTTTGTCCGTACCGCCGAAGACATGCACGTTGCCCGGCGCCTGCTCAAAGCGGCCGGCTCCGAGGCCGGCCTGGTGGCCAAGATAGAGCGTGCCGAGCTGGCCCATGACAACGACGCCCTGGATGCGGTCATCGAAGCCTCCGACGCCGTCATGGTGGCGCGCGGTGACCTGGCCGTGGAAATTGGCGACGCTGAACTGGTGGGCGTGCAAAAACACATTATTGCCCGGGCCCGGGTGCTGAACCGGGTGGTCATTACCGCCACCCAGATGATGGAGTCGATGATCACCAATCCGATGCCGACACGGGCCGAGGTGTCTGACGTCGCCAATGCGGTGATGGACTATACCGACGCCGTCATGCTGTCAGCTGAAACGGCTGTTGGTGACTATCCGCTGGAAGCCGTCGAAGCCATGGTGCGCATCTGTCTGGGCGCGGAACGCCAACCTTCGATGCACCAGTCCAAACACCGGATTCACGAAAGCATGGAAAAGGTGGATCAGGCCATCGCGCTATCAGCCATGTACGCAGCCAACCACCTGCAAGGGGTGGCTGCGATCATCTGCCTGACCGAAACCGGGTCGACGCCGAGGCTGATGTCCAGAATAAAATCGAGCTTGCCGATCTTTGCCTTTTCCCGGCACCACGCCACCCAGCACCGGGTGGCGCTGTTTCGGGGCGTGCAGACGGTGCCCTTTGATTCAGCCAAACTGGCTCACGAGCAGGTTAATGCCCTGGCCATCAAAGAACTGGAAAGCCGAGGCATTGTAAAACACGGCGATCTGGTGGTGGTCACCAAAGGCGACTACGTCAACGCCCAGGGTGGCACCAACTCGATGAAAATTGTCCGGGTTGGCTCTGATATCCGCTGAGCGCGGATTTGATCAACCGGCTTTCAGAGCGGCAAGACTGGCGCGGGCAATCTCGGTAATCCGCGCCCAGTCTTGACTGGCAACGGCATCGTCCGGTGTCAGCCAGGTGCCGCCAACCGTCGCCACGTTCTCCAGTGCCAGATAATCGGCCGCAGTGTTTTGCCGGATGCCTCCGGTCGGGCAAAATACCACGTCCGGAAACGGTCCGGAAAAGGCCCTCAGTGCCGGAATTCCCCCGGACACTTCGGCGGGGAAAAACTTGAAATACCGGTAACCCTGGCCATAACCCATCAACAGTTCAGACGCCGTCGCAATACCTGGCAACAAGGGTACTTCGGAGGTTACCGCAAAATCCAGAATGGCCTCAGTCACCCCCGGCGTTATCACGAACTGGGCGCCTGCGGTTTCCACCTGACGATACTGGGCAATGCTGGTCACCGTGCCAGCCCCCACCCACGCCTCCGGCAGCGCCTGGCGAACCTGACGGATAGCCTCAATACCGAATTCAGTCCGTAAAGTGATTTCCAACACCTTGATACCACCGTCAACCAGGGCGCGGCATAGCGGAACGGCATCACCCAGACGATGGATGGTAATCACCGGCATCAACGGCGAAGCCATCAACACCGCCCTGATCCGCTCCTGATGTTCCATGGACACTTGTGGCATAACACTCTCCTTGATAGACGGGCC
>JAWOAO010000169.1:0-6082 GCA_046498485.1 Marinobacter sp.
ATTGAACCGGGATACGTCGACACCGTGACCGATGAAACTTGTCGCTGCAACCATGTCGGGTCGATCGGCAAACGCACCGGCCGTAGACTCCAAGCCTTCAAGATCGGGATCGTCCACGTCACCGGTGAGCTGAGTGAGTTTGATCGGCAGGTCGTACCCGTCGCCCTGCATCTCGCGTTGGATCTGGTTGTTGATACTACGGACGAATCGGTCTTTCTCGGTTAGTTTGAGGAAGTAGACGATACTCAACTCATACATCGACAGGACTTCATCTTTCTGGGCGGCCGTCACGTCAAAGTCGTCGGCCGACATGTCACGAAAGTCACGAACTACTTGGTGGAACTGCTTGACCAGATCAAGTACTGCGTAAATATGCGTCTTGTTGCGTGGAGCGATCCCGTAGTATCGACGAAGTCGTTCTTCAGTGATGACGGCAACACCGCCAGCCAGCTTGGCCACACGTTCCTGCAGCTTTTCCTTGTCGTAATCGGAAGAGCTGTCTTCGATCTGCTTGCGGATCTGCTCAACGCGGGTTTCGATGTCGCCCTGTACGCCGGCGCCGTCGATCAGCGTGGTGTTTTCCTTGGTGATGTTGATCCGCTTGGCCGTACCCAGATCGTCCAGAGTGGTGTTCTCCAGCGTCAGGCCGACTTCTTCGGAAATCACCGTACCACCGGTCAGGATGGCGATGTCCTGCAGCATTTCCTTGCGACGGTCACCGAAGCCAGGTGCCTTGACCGCAGCAACCTTGACGATACCGCGCATGTTGTTGACAACCAGAGTTGCCAGCGCTTCGCCTTCGATGTCTTCAGCGATCATCATCAACGGCTTGCCGGCTTTCGCCACAGCTTCCAGTACTGGCAGCAGTTCGCGGATGTTGGAGATTTTCTTGTCAACCAGCAGGATGTACGGGTCATCCAGTTCAACCGACATGTTGTCCTGGTTGTTGATGAAGTACGGGCTCAGGTAGCCACGGTCGAACTGCATACCTTCAACCACGTCCAGCTCGTCTTCCAGGCCACGGCCTTCCTCAACGGTGATCACGCCTTCTTTGCCGACGCGCTCCATGGCGTCTGCAATGATCTTGCCGATGCTTTCGTCGCCGTTGGCGGAGATGGTGCCAACCTGGGCGATGTTGCGATTGTCATCGCACGGCCTGGCCAGATCACGGATCGCCTGGACAGCAGCGATGGTAGCTTTGTCGATACCACGCTTCAGGTCCATCGGGTTCATGCCGGCAGTGACGGCCTTGATACCTTCGCGCACGATGGCCTGGGCCAGAACGGTCGCGGTGGTGGTGCCGTCACCGGCACTGTCGTTGGTCTGGGAAGCAACTTCCTTGACCATCTGGGCGCCCATGTTTTCGAACTTGTCTTTCAGCTCGATTTCTTTGGCGACCGAAACGCCATCTTTGGTGATGGTGGGCGAGCCGAAAGACTTCTCCAGAACCACGTTACGGCCTTTGGGGCCGAGCGTTACCTTGACGGCGTCTGCCAGAACGTTGACGCCCGCAACCATGCGTTTGCGCGCGCTATCACCGAATTTAACGATTTTTGCTGCCATGTCTTCTGTTCCTGTTCTTTTAAACCGAAATTAAACCCATCGGAATAATGAGCGTTATTGCGTGTCGCTTATGCGATCACTCAAGCACGCCGTAAATGTCGCTTTCGCTCATGATGAGCAGCTCTTCACCGTCGATCTTGACGGTGTTGCCGGAATACTGACCGAAAACCACGGTGTCACCAACGTTGACTGCCAGTGCACGGGTTTCGCCATTGTCCAGAATGCGGCCGTTGCCCACAGCGATAACTTCGCCCTGGGAAGGCTTCTCTTTGGCGTTACCCGGCAGCACGATGCCACCTGCAGTTTTTTCTTCTTCTTCTTTACGACGTACGACAACTCGATCGTGTAACGGACGAATTTTCATTACTCTGCTTCTCCAATAGCCACACCAATAATGCGGCAATGACAGTTACATGTTTAAACGTGTCCGACCGGACAATTCCGGCCCGACAAATTGCCCGGACTGCCAAACAACTGATCAACAGTGCTTCTCAACCCGCGACGAATCTGTGTGAAGTAAATGGGGGTCACCAAAGGCTTTTCAACACCCTGCGGCAAAAAAAATCACTTTTTTTCGAGCCGATCCCGGTCTGATTTCGTGTCCCGGCCGGATTCCGTCTGATCCTGGTATTCACCTTCGATAATGTCACCATTGGCATCCCGATCAAACGGCCGCTGAGGCCCGAACGGCCCAGGCCCCTCAAAAGGCCCCTGGCCGAATGGCCCGGCAGCCCCGCCCGCGCGGAAAGAAAAGCCCTGGCCCGCTACCGTCATCCGTTTCAACGCCTTGGCCGCCAACCAGTGCCGCGACCCCGGCAACAAACAGGCAAAGCCCACCGCATCGGTAATAAACCCCGGCGTCAGCAACAACGCACCGCCCACCGCCAGAATCAGCCCCTCGGCTACCTCCTTCGCCGGCAGCTCACCACTGTTCAGCCGCTGATTCGCCCTTAACAGCGTTGCCAACCCCTGCTGGCGCAGCAGCCAGGCACCGATCACCGCGGTCAGCAACACCAGCCCGATGGTGTTCAACACCCCGATCGTGCCACCCACCTTGATCAGAACCACCATCTCGGCGATGGGCACAACAATAAAAAGAAAGAGGAAAACTGGCATGAAGGCCCCGAAGTCGTAAATGTGTGTTCAGAAAGGTCTGGTATACTCTCAGCCCAAATAATTAATGACGGCCCTAAAAGCGTCTGAAGTGACGGCACCCAATTAAACGATCCAAGTGATCAATGGGCACACAGTTAAAGCCATGACCACACTTTCAAAGTAACTAAGGGCAAACCATGAAACTTCAAGACTCCGTAATTGCAATCACCGGCGGCGGCCAGGGCCTTGGCCGCGCCATGGCCGAATACCTGGCCGCCAAAGGCGCCAAAGTCGCCCTCATCGACCTGATGGAAGACAAACTGGCCGAAACCGCCGAAGCTTGCAAAAAAGCAGGCAGCGACGCCAGAACCTACGTCTGCAACGTCGCCAAAGAAGAAGACGTCGAGAACACTTTCCAGGCCATCATCAACGACTTTGGCCACCTCAATGGCCTGGTCAACAACGCCGGCATCCTGCGCGACGGCCTGATGGTCAAATTCAAAGACGGCAAACTCGACAAGCGCATGGAACTGAGCCAGTGGCAGGCGGTTATCGACGTCAACCTCACCGGCGTGTTCCTGTGCGGCCGTGAAGCCGCCACCCGCATGATCGAAAACGGCGACCAGGGTGCGATCATCAACATCGCCTCCATCTCCCGCGCCGGCAACATGGGCCAGAGCAACTACTCCGCCGCCAAGGCGGGTGTATCCGCCCTGGTCCCGGTCTGGGCCAAGGAACTCGCCCGCTACGGCATCCGCTGCATGGGCATCGCGCCCGGCTTCATCGAAACCGAAATGACCACCTCCATGAAGCCCGAAGCGCTGGACCGAATGACCGCGGGCATCCCGCTCAAACGCATGGGTAAACCCGACGAAATCGCCTCCACCGTCGCCTTTATCTTCGAGAACGACTACCTCTCCGGTCGCATGCTCGAAGTCGACGGCGGCATGCGCCTGTAGTCAGCCAAGCCTGACTACCCGATAGCAGCAGAAGCCAAAACGGGCCCTGATCACAACAATCAGGGCCCGTTTTTTTTGCTCAGCAGACCGTCAGATCACAGCGCTTTGGCGGCAATGATCTTGTCGTGCCACTCGACCGGACCGGTCTGGTGCACGGAACTGCCGCGGGAATCCACCGCCACGGTAACCGGCATGTCCTCCACCTCAAACTCGTAGATGGCTTCCATGCCCAGCTCTTCAAAGGCCACCACTTTGGCATGCTTGATGGCCTTGGACACCAGGTAGGCGGCACCGCCCACCGCCATCAGATAGACCGCGCCAAATTCCTTGATGGCATCGATGGCTACCTGACCACGTTCGGCCTTGCCGATCATACCGGTCAGCCCGGTCTGCTCCAGCATGGTGCGGGTGAACTTGTCCATGCGGGTGGCGGTGGTGGGGCCAGCCGGGCCCACCACTTCCTCGCGTACCGGGTCCACCGGGCCCACGTAATAGATGAAGCGGCCTTTCAGATCCACCGGCAGCTGTTCGCCCCGCTCGATCATATCCACCATCACCTTGTGCGCCGCATCGCGGCCGGTCAGCATCTTGCCGGACAGCAGCACGGTTTCACCCGGTTGCCAGTCTTTGACGTCCTCGGGAGTCACCGTATCCAGATTTACCCGGCGCACGTTGGCACCCACTTCCCAGGTAATTTCCGGCCAGTCGTCCAGGCTCGGCGGCGTCTGCAGTGCCGGACCAGAACCATCCAGCACAAAATGGGCGTGACGGGTGGCGGCACAATTGGGAATGATCGCCACCGGCTTGTTGGCGGCGTGGGTCGGGAAATCCTTGACCTTCACATCCAGCACCGTGGTCAGGCCGCCCAGGCCCTGGGCACCGATACCCAGCTCGTTCACCTTGTCGAACAGCTCCAGACGCAGCTCTTCGGCACGGTTGGACGCACCACGGGCCTGCAGCTCGTGGATATCGATCGGCTCCAGCAGCGCTTCTTTGGCCATGGCCATGGCTTTTTCGGCGGTGCCACCGATACCGATACCCAGCATGCCCGGCGGGCACCAGCCGGCACCCATCTGCGGCACCATCTTCAGCACCCAGTCCACCACCGAATCCGACGGGTTCAGCATGGCAAACTTGGACTTGGCTTCAGAGCCGCCGCCCTTGGCCGCCACGTGGATGTCGACCGTGTTACCCGGCACCATCTTGTAGTGGATGATGGCGGGGGTGTTGTCACCGGTGTTCTGACGTTTGCCATCCGGATCCGCCAGGATTGAAGCCCGCAGGATGTTATCCGGATGGGTGTAGGCACGGCGCACGCCTTCGTTGATCACGTCGTCCAGCGCCATGTCGCACTCAAACTTCACCTCCATGCCGATGTTGACGAACACCGTCACAATGCCGGTGTCCTGACACAGCGGCCGGTGCCCCTGGGCGCACATGCGCGAGTTAATCAGAATCTGGGCAATGGCATCCTTGGCCGCCTGGGATTCCTCCCGCTGATAGGCCTCATACACGGCCTGAATAAAATCCTTCGGGTGGTAGTAGGAAATAAACTGCAGCGCATCGGCTACGCTTTCGATCAGGTCGTCCTGGCGGATCACGGTGGTCATAGTCGCCTCATCAGCTTTCTGATTATCGGAAGTGCGCGGAGCCAGCAAAGCAGCCCCTGCTTATAAAGGAAGCGAGAGTTTACCAGAAATCCCGCCCGCGAGTGATGCGACGGAAGGCGAACAATCTATCAGCCGCCATAACGACGCGAATGAGTGTTATCGAGCTGTTTTGAAACAAATTGTTAAAACCCGGCACTCTGTGCGCTGCGGAACTCGACAAACCCTCCACCGCCCACTATTTTTCTGAAAGGCCACTCCAACGGTGCGAGAGGGGATTCCAGAAGCAGAATCACACTTTTGGCTGATCAACACTTGCCAGACTGTCGCTATAGTCGACGATATGGTCGATGATCCAGTAATTGGCTTTAAGTGCTGACTACAGTTTCAGACAAACAAGCAGAACAGGCAAAAGCACGGAAATCTGGGGCCGACCGGTTCCGTCTACGCCGGCTATAACGATACAACAACAGGAAAAGGTTCCACCCATGTTCAAGAAAACTCTAATAAGTCTTGCCGTGGCTTCTTCCCTTGGGTTGACTGGCTGCTTTGATAGCGCCAACGATGGGGCTAATGCGAATCCCAGCCCGAAGTATTCGGATGCAGCAGGGAAAACGTTCCCGGTTTTTAACCCTGCTACTAGCCAAGTGCCTTTGCCGAATGACCTAATTTTTCGGGCTCCAGCGTTTGCACCAATCCCCAATATTCCTCTGCCGTGAACGACCCACACCGAGGGCCTGGGACGGCACATCTTTGGTGATCGTTGACCCGGCTGCAACATAAGCGCCCGCACCGACGCGCACCGGGGCAACCAGATTGACATTACAGCCGATGAAAGCCCGGGCTTCTATAATCGTC